>DATMJW010000167.1:0-7326 GCA_035553355.1 Gaiellaceae bacterium
TCCGCGCGGTACGTGGGGCCGGGGCCGCGCGCCGCGTCCTCGCTCGCGTGACGCTCGCAGAGGCCGCGGCACAGGCGGACGGCCTCGCGGAGGCGGGCGACGAGCGTGCGCTCGCGACGCTGCGGGCGCAGTGGGACGAGGAGGTCGAGCACGCGGCCCGGCACGCCGACTACCGCGTCCGTGCGCAGGCATACCGCGCGATCGCGCAGTTCCGGTTCCGGCAGAAGCTCGAGCTCCTCCGCCGTGGGCTCGAGGACGAGAGCCCCGCGGCCCGCGGTTCCGCGCTGATCGCGCTCGAGGGCCTCTCGCGCCAGCATCCGGGCGACGTGAACGGGATGCGGCCGCTCCTCCACGACCTCGCCTCGCACGACGGGAACGCCGCCGTGCGCCGCCTCGCGATCGTCTGCCTCAAGAACGGGACGCCCGAGCGCCAGACCATCCAGCTCCTGAACGGGCTCGCCGAGGACGACGAGCAGGACGGCGAGGTCAGGAAGACGGCGAAGGCGGTCGCGGCGGCGCTGCAGAAGCGCGCCAACACCCGCTGATGGCGCCGCTCGTCGGCGTGATCATGGGCTCGCGCTCCGACTGGGAGACGATGCGGCACGCCTGCGAGACGCTCGCGGCGCTCGAGGTGCCGTACGAGCGGCGTGTCGTCTCAGCGCACCGCACGCCGGACCTGCTCTTCGAGTACGCCGCCTCCGCCGAGGAGCGCGGGCTGCAGGTGATCGTCGCCGGTGCGGGCGGCGCTGCGCACCTGCCGGGGATGACGGCGTCGAAGACGACGCTGCCCGTGCTCGGGGTGCCGGTCGAGTCGCGGGCGCTGAACGGCGTCGACTCGCTGCTCTCGATCGTGCAGATGCCGGCCGGCGTCCCCGTCGGGACGCTCGCGATCGGCCGCGCCGGCGCCGTGAACGCGGCACTCCTCGCGGCCGCGATCGTCGCTCGGTCGGACGAGGGCGTACGCGAGCGGCTCGCGCGGTGGCGCGCCGAGCAGACGCAGACCGTGCTCGCGGACCCCGATCCCGCCCGGTAACGGCTCGTGCGCGTCGGCGTGATCGGCGGCGGGCAGCTCGGGCGGATGCTCGCGCTCGCCGGGATCCCGCTCGGCCTCTCGTTCCGGTTCCTCGATCCGGCACCGGATGCGCCGGCGCGCGAGGTCGGCGAGCTCCTCGTCGGCGCCTACGACGACCCGCAGCTGCTCGACCGCCTCGCCGACGGGGCCGACGTCGTCACGTACGAGTTCGAGAACGTCGCGGTCGCGGCGGCGCGGCGGGTCGGCGCGCTGCCGGGGGCGGCCGCGCTCGAGCGCGGCCAGGACCGCCTCGCCGAGAAGGAGCTCTTCCGCAGCCTCGGCATCCCGACGGCCGACTTCGGCTCGCCGCCTCCGCCGGTCGTGGTCAAGACGCGCCGGCTCGGCTACGACGGGAAGGGCCAGCGCGTGGAGCGCGGCCCTTACACCGCCGGCGACGACGAGATCGCTGAGGCGCTCGTTCCGTTCGACCGCGAGCTCTCGCTCGTCGCGGTTCGCGCGCGGGACGGTGAGACGCGGTTCTACCCGCTCGTCGAGAACGTCCACGAGGGCGGGATCCTGCGCCGGACGACTGCGCCGGCCGAGCGCGCACCGCAGGCACGGGCGGAGGAGTACGTGCAGCGGCTCCTCGACGAGCTCGACTACGTCGGCGTGCTCGCGCTCGAGCTCTTCGACGTCGGCGGCGAGCTGGTGGCGAACGAGTTCGCGCCGCGCGTGCACAACACGGGCCACTGGACGATCGAGGGCGCGGTCACGAGCCAGTTCGAGAACCATCTGCGCGCGATCCTCGGCCTGCCGCTCGGCCCGACGGACGCGCTAGGGAGCTCGGTGATGCTGAACCTGATCGGGACGCTGCCGCCGCTCGACGCGCTGCTCGCGATCCCGGGCGCGCACGTCCACCTCTACGGGAAGGAGCCGCGACCGGGCCGGAAGCTGGGGCACGTGACGCTCGTCGACGCGGCGCCCGACGCGCGCCGCCGGCTCGAGGAGGTCGTCGCTTCGGCCACCCCGGCCACGCCCTAGGCGGCGACTGCCCTCACGTGTGAAAGGAGCGCGCCGAGTCGTCCCCGGCGGGGACCGGCGGCTGCGCCGCGGCCGCTCGAGCCGCTAGTGCGCGTTGCAGACGCGGCCGTGAATCGTGCGGCCGCACGACGGGCACGTGCGCCGCCGCTGCCTGATCTCGAGCATGTGCTTCTTCACGCCGGCGAAGCACATGGTCCACGTGACCGCCATGAGCATCGCCATCGTGATCGCGAGGTTCGCGTCAAACGTCATCGGGCTTCGTCCTCTGAGTCGCATTCCTGCGCGCATGTGGGTGCGCGTGGAAGTACAACTCGCGACGTCGCCGATCGGATACGTGCGTGTAGCGCTCGGTCGTCAAAAGGTCTGCATGACCGAGCATCTCCTGGACGCTCCGGAGGTCGGCGCCGCCCTCGAGCAGGTGCGTCGCGAACGAGTGCCGCAGCAGGTGCGGATGCACGCGCGCGGGATCCAGCCCCGCCTTCTCGGCGAGCCGCCGCAGCAGCAGGAACGCGCCCGCCCGCGTCAGCGGCCCACCGCGGGCGTTCAGGAAGAGCTCGGGGCGGTTGCGGGTGTCGAGGTGCGGCCGCCCCATCGCCAGATACCGGCGCAGCGCCTCGACCGCCGGCCGCCCGAGCGGGACGACGCGCTCCTTCGACCCCTTCCCGAGCGCGCGCACCAGGCGCTCGTCGAGGTCGACGGAGCGGCGGTGCAGCCCGAGCGCCTCGCTGACGCGGAGGCCGGCGCCGTACATCAGCTCGACGAGCGCGCGGTCGCGGAGGGCACGCGGCGTCGACCCCTGCGCCGCGTCGATCAGCCTCTCGACCTCGCCGGGGGACAGCGTGCGCGGCAGCGTTCGCGCGCGCCGTGGCAGCTGCAACGCCGCGGCCGGATTGTCCTCGCGGACGCCGACGAGCTGCTGGTGGCGGAAGAACGAGCGCACTGCCGCGACGCGCCGCGCGATCGACGTCGCCGCAGCGCCGTCGGCGCGCATCTGCGCGAGCCACCGTTCGAGCTCCTCTGTCGTAGCCGCGCCGACCGGGCCGCCACGCCACACCGCGAGCTGCGCGAGGTCCCGGCGGTACGCGTCGACCGTCCTCGGCGCGCGCCGTGTGGCGAGCAGCGCGAGGAATCCGCTGACGTCAGGATCGTGGGTGGGCGCGGTCATAGACCCTGCGAAGACGTTTCGCGTCGACGTGGCTGTAGACCTGCGTCGTCGAGAGCGACGAGTGGCCGAGCAGCTCCTGGATCGTGCGGAGGTCCGCGCCGCCCTCGAGGAGGTGCGTCGCGAACGAGTGCCGCAGCCGGTGCGGGTGGGGGAGGAGCCGCCGCAGCGTGCTCGTGTCGAGCCGCCGCCCGCGCGCAGAGAGGAAGAGCGCGTCGTTCGCGCCCCGCGCCAGCTGCGGCCGCGCCTCGCGGAGGTAGCGCGCGAGCAGGTGCGCCGCGACCTCGCCCAGCGGCACCGTCCGGTGCTTGCCGCCCTTGCCGCGGACGTGCAGGAGCTCCTGCTCGAAGTCCACGTCCCCCAGGTCGAGGCCCACCGCCTCGGCGCTCCGGAGCCCGGCGGAGTAGACGAGCTCGAGGAGGGCGCGGTTCCGGACTGCGAGCGGCCCTTCACCCGACACCGCCGCCAGCAACTCCTCGATCTCCGCGGGCTTCGGCGCCTCCGGAAGCCGCTGCGGCCGCCGCGGTGCGAGCGCCGCATCGGGAACGCGCGTCGGGCCGAGCGTGAAGCGGAGGAACGCCCTCACCGCCGCGAGCTTGCGGGCGATCGTCGCGGGGGCGAGGCCGCGACGGGCGCGCCCGAGCTCGGAGGCGTAGTCGACGAGCACCCGGATGTCGACGTCTCCGACGCGGAGTCGGCGCGCCTCCAGCCACTCCGCGAACTCGCGCAGGTCGAAGCGGTATGCGCGCCGCGTGCCCTCGGAGAGCGCGGGGGAGTCGAGGAAGCGCTCGAGTGCGGCGTCGGTCGTCATGCCGCACCGCTTTCCGCGGCGGCGCCGCGACTCCTACGCAGAGGCCGGCGCGGCGAGCGCCTCGAGCCGGAGAAAGCCCTCGATCATCGCATTCACCTGCTCGGGCGCCTCGAGCTGGAGGAAGTGGCCGGCGCCGACGGTGACGCCGATGAGCGCGTCCGGCTTCAGCGCGAGGAGACGCGCCGGCGCGTTGCTGCCGACGGGCTCCGCCAGGAGGACGAGGAGCGGGACCGCGCAGCGCCGCAGCGCTTCGACGCCGTCCCACCGGAGCAGGCCGCGGAAGCTCTCGAGCGCGACCGGGAGCGGCACCGACCGCATCATCTCCGCGATGCGCAGGCGCAGCTCGCCGCCGTCGCGACCGACGTTCTCCTCGACGAACGCGCGACGCACCGCTTCACCGTCCGGACCGGCCATCGCGGCCGCGACGTCCTCCCACTCCCGCCGCCGCTCGGGCAAAGGGTCGATCGGGGCCGGGTCGAGGGCGACGATCGCCGCGGCGACGGACGGGTGCCGGGCCGCGAGCTCGACGGCGACGGCCCCGCCGAGGCTGTGGCCCGCGACGAGCGGGCGCTCGAGCTCGAGCCGCCGGCAGAGCGCGGCGACGTCGTCGGCGTGATCCTCCACCGCGTACCCGTCGCCGGTCTCGCTCCGGCCGCAGCCGCGCAGCTCGACGACGACCACCTCGTGTCGCGCGGCGAAGTGGGCGACCTGCGGCTCGAACGACGTTGCGTCGCAGCACCAGCCCGCGACGAATACGAGAGGCGGCGAGCCGCTGCCGGCGCGGTCGTGGTGCAGCGCGACCCGCGTGGACACGCCGCAACCGTAACCGCGGAGTGCCGCCGCGCCTAGAGTCGCGGGCATGGCCGCACCAGCGTTCGAGCTCGCCTCCGGGGCGGAGGGCCGGTGGACGGGCACGCCGCACGGCGCGGCGGTCGTCTGCGTGAACGGCGGCACCGCCGCGCGGGTTCCCGGGACGTGGAGCGCGTCGCTCGAGTGGCTCGTCGGCGCCGTCGCGCCACGGTTCCCGCGGCTCGGGTTCGTCGAGGTGCGGTACCGCGTGAAGTCGTGGCACCGGCTCGACCTCTGCGTCGCCGACGGCGCCGCCGCGGTCGACGCGGCGCGGGAGGCGGGCGCGGAGCGGATCGTGCTCCTCGGCTTCTCGATGGGTGGCGCGGTGGCGACGAGCAACGCTGCGGCGCCGGAGGTCGAGGCGGTCGTCGGCGTCAACCCGTGGCTGCCGCCGCAGCTCGACCTCGCGCCGCTCCGCGGCCGCCGGCTCGCGATCGTCCACGGGACGCTGGACGCGCCGCTCCCGGGGATCCCGGGCGTGAAGCCGGCGCAGTCGGCGGCCGCAGCGGCGCGCGCGGCCGCGGCCGGCGTCGAGGTCGAGCGGGAGCTCGTCCGCGGCGGGCTCCACGCCGTCGCGCTGCGGCGCCGGAGCGGCGACGGCGTCCTCGTCCTCCCGGGCGCGACGCGCTACCGCGACTTCGTCGTCCGCGAGCTGGAGCGGTTCTGCGCGTAGCCCTGTACGAAGGGATCCGCGCGCCGGTGCACGTGCTCTTCCGCGCGCTGTACCGCCTCGAGATCGTGGGCCGGGTCCCGCCCGGGCCGTGCGTCGTCGTCGCGAACCACGAGTCGCTGCTCGACCCGCCGCTCGTCGCGCTCGCGGCCGCGCAGCCGCTCCGCTTCCTCGCGAAGGAGGAGCTGTGGCGGACGCGCGTCGGCGCGTGGCTCGCGGATGCCTACGGTGCGATCCCGGTCGCGCGCGGCCGCGGCGACAGGGCCGTCCTCGGCCGCGCGGTCGAGCTGCTCGAAGGCGGCGAGTCGATCGGGATCTTCCCGCAGGGCACCGTGCGCGGCGGCCCGTGGTCGCGCGGCGCCGCGCGAATCGCCCTCGCGGCCGGCGCGCCGCTCGTCCCGGTGCGGATCGTCGGCTCCGGCCGCGCCCTGTCGCGCGGGCGCGTCGGGCTCCCTCGCATCCGCGTCGTCGTCGGGGAGCCCGTCCCGGTGGCGCGGGCGGCGCCGACGGTCGTCGCCGCACGGGAGCTGACCGCGGCGGTCGCCGCGCGCGTGGACGCGCTCGCGTAGCGGTGGGGCCGAACCGGCGCGACGCCTGCGCCCGGTCCTTATGCTTCGCCGACGTGGCGATCACGACCAACGAAGGGATCGGTCTCGAGGCGCACGGACTCGACCCGTCGGGCGACATCCACTGGAACCCGACGACGTCGCTCCTCTACACGCATGCGCTCGAGCGCGGGGAAGGACGCTTGTGCGACGGCGGCGCCCTCGCCGTCGACACCGGGAAGCACACCGGCCGCTCGCCGAAGGACAAGTTCGTCGTCCGCGAGCCGGGCTCGGAGGACCGGATCTGGTGGGGCGACGTCAACGCCGAGATCTCGGAGGAGCGCTTCGACGGGCTGCGCGACAAGGTCGTTGCGCACCTCGGCAGCCGTGACCTGTACGTGATCGACGCGTTCGCCGGGGCCGACCCGAAGCACCGGATCGCCGTGCGCGTGATCACCGAGCGCCCATACCACGCCCTCTTCGCCCGGACGATGTTCATCGACCCGACGCCGGAGGAGCTCCAGACTTTCGTGCCGCAGGCGCTCGTCCTGCACGCACCGTCGCTCGAGGCGGTGCCGGAGGAGGACGGGACGCGCACCGGCACCTTCGTCGTCCTCCACCCGTCCCGCCAGGAGGTGCTCGTCGGCGGCACCTTCTACGCCGGCGAGATCAAGAAGTCGATCTTCACGCTGATGAACGACCGCCTCCCGCTCGAGGGCGTCTTCCCGATGCACTGCTCGGCGAACGTCGACGACGACGGGAACGTCGCCGTCTTCTTCGGGCTCTCCGGCACGGGGAAGACGACGCTGTCGGCCGACCCGTCGCGGCACCTGATCGGCGACGACGAACACGGCTGGGGCGACGACGGCATCTTCAACTTCGAGGGCGGCTGCTACGCGAAGGTGATCAAGCTCTCGCCCGAGGCGGAGCCCGAGATCTACCGCACGACGCGCAGCTTCGGGACGATCCTCGAGAACGTCGTCGTCGACGACTCCGGCATCGTCGACCTCGACAGCGCGGCGAAGACGGAGAACACGCGCGCCGCCTACAAGCTCGAGCAGATCGCCAACCACCTGCCGGCGAAGCGCGCGGGGCACCCGTCGACGGTGATCTTCCTCACGGCCGACGCGTTCGGGATCCTGCCGCCGATCGCGCGCCTCACCCGCGACCAGGCGATGTACTGGTTCCTCTCCGGCTTCACGGCCAAGCTCGCGGGCACGGAGATCGGGGTCAAGG
>DATMJW010000168.1:0-15813 GCA_035553355.1 Gaiellaceae bacterium
GTACCGACCGGAGCCGCCGCCGTGTACCCGGGGGCCGGATGGTCAAGCTCGTGTGCTGCGGCGGTCGCCGCGACTGCGAGCGACGCGACGGCGGCGAGCGCCACCGCGGCCAGGTTCCTTCTCTTCATGAAGACTCTCCCAGTGTGTTGGAGCGCGCTTACACCACTGAAGGAGTTATTCGCGACGCAATAGGCGGTCAAACCTCCGCGGAAATGCAGGCAGGAATATTGACTGACTAATCAATCGGCATCTTCGACCTCGAAGCGCACCACCGCTGTGATCCGCTCGTCGGCGGTCGCGACCAACGCGTAGCGGCCCTCCGGGAGCCGCCTCCCCTCATCGTCGCGCGGCTCCCACCGCAACCGCACGGGCCGCCCGGGGAGGACGGCGGTCGTCGCGACGCGCGCGACGACAGGGCCAAGGGCCGTGCCGCGGCGAACCACGAGCGCGACGCTCGCGGCCGTGTCGAACGCGAACGAGATGGTGGCGCGGGTGCGGACGGGATCGGGCGCGATGCGGAGCCCGAGGGCGTTCGGCCGACCGCCCTCGCCGCGCCGAAGCTCCTCGCGCGGCGGCCGCTCCGGGCCGTTGAAGCGATGCTGCGTGCGGAAGCCGGTGAAGCTCCGCTCGTGGAACCCGTCGCAGCGGAGGAGGTTCCGCCACGCCGTGACGGCGACGTCGGCGCCGAGGCGGGGGAGCGGCGCGACGACCGTCGCGTCGGGATCGGCTTCGTACCACTCGGCGATCCGCCTCACGGCCTCGCGCGGCACGCGGTCGCCGTACTGCACGGCGACGCCGCCGTGGAACAGGTTGTGGACGAGCGAGAACTGCGGCACCGGCTCGTCGTAGACGTCCCAGACGAGAGGCGCGTCCGCGCTCGGGCCGCTCGTCGGCGGGAACGAGTTGTAGGCGAACCCTTCGGGGAGCTCGGGGAGGTGACGCGCTCGCTGCTCGGGGAACCGCTCGGCCTCGCAGCCGCTCGCGCCCCCGCCGCCGACCGCCGCGAAGACGGCCGCGGCGACGAGCACCGGCGCCCCGACGGCGACCGCCAGGAGCGCGCGCCTACGGCGCCGCATAGCCGCGGATGCCGTCGACGAGAACGGACGTGAAACGGTCCGCGAGCTCGTCGGTCTGCCGACCGGGCGCGAGCCACGTGTACGCCCAGTTCGCGGCCGAGATCGCGAGGAGCGCGGCGGCCGACTCGTCGAGGTCCGTGCGCAGCTGCCCCAGCTCGCGCCCTTCCCGGAAGAGCGCCCGCAGCCGCTCCTCGTAGCGGCGCCGCTCGGCGAGGATCTCGTCGCGCCGCTCCCCCTCGAGGTAGCGCCACTCGCGGATGAAGACGGTGGCGACGTCCAGCTGCTCGGCGACGACGCGCAGGTGCGCGCGGAGGGCGAGGCGGATCCGCTCCACCGCCGGCGCGTCCTCCGGGATCGCGTCGAGACCGGCGTGGAAGGCGGCCGCGCCTTCGCGCATCGTCTCGTGCAGGAGCTGCTGCTTCGACTCCGTCAACGAGTACAGCGAGCCCTTCTGGACGCCCATCGCGTCGGCGAGGTCGCCCATCGACGTGCCGTGGTAGCCCTTCTCCGCGAAGAGGCGCGCGGCCTGGCGGGTTAGCTCTCTGCGGCGACCGGCGATACACTGGATGCTAACGATCGGTAGCCAACCCGGTCGCCCAGACGCAGCCGGAGCGAAACGAGAGGCTTTCACATGGACGCGCGCACGCAGGAGTTCCTCGAATACGTCCAGTCGGGCGGGCAGGTCGAAACGGACGACTGGATGCCGGACGAGTACCGCGCCCGGCTGATCAAGTTCATCGAGATGCACGGGAACTCGGAGCTCATGGGAGTGCTCCCGGAGCGCGACTGGATCCTGCGCGCCCCGACGCTGCAGCGGAAGCTCGCGCTGACGGCGAAGATCCAGGACGAGGTCGGCCACTGCCAGCTCATCTACCGCGTCGTCGAGGATCTCGGGAAGCCGCGCGAGCGGTGCCTCGACGACCTCCTGTCGGGGAAGTCCAAGTTCCACAACGTCTTCCACTACCCGACGAAGAGCTGGGGCGACGTCGGCGTGATCGCGTGGCTCGTCGACGCCGCCGCGATCATCAGCCAGAAGGCGCTCCTCAAGTGCTCCTACGCGCCGTACGCGCGCGTGATGAAGAAGGTGTGCTGGGAGGAGTCGTTCCACATCCTCCACGGCCGCGACACCGTCCTCGCGATGGTGACGGGGACGCCCGAGCAGTTCGAGCTCGTGCAGGAGGCGCTGAACCGCTGGTGGACGCCGCTCATGCACTTCCACGGCACGCCGATCCCGGCCGAGGAGGATCCGATGTTCGTCTGGCGGATCAAGAGCCAGTCGAACGAGGACGCGCGCCAGCAGTTCCTCGACGGGTACGTGCCGCAGATCCGCGAGCTCGGCCTCGAGATCCCGGACCCGCAGCTGCGCAAGGACGAGGCGACCGGACGCTGGCTCTACACCGAGCCCGACTGGGAGGAGCTGAAGGCGGTCGTCACCGGCCACGGCCCCGCCTCGGAGGAGCGGCTCGCGTTCCGCCGCCTCTCGCGGGCGGAGGTCGACTGGGCCTCGAAGATCGTCCTCGCCGAGGCGGCGTAGTGCCGGACCGGATCTGGGAGGTCTTCCGCCAGGAGCGGAAGGGGCAGGCGTTCGTCCACGGCGGCTCCTTCCACGCGCCCGACCGCGCGTTCGCGGAGGCGTACGCGCGCGAGTTCTACGCGCGGCGGCAGGAGTCGGTCGCGCTCTGGGTCGTGCCGCGGGACGAGATCCTGGCGATCGAGGAGTTCCCCGACGAGTTCGACCTCAAGTACCGGCGCGTGGACGGCTACTCGATCAAGGGACGGTTGAGGGAGGCGCGCGCCCGTGCAGGCACGGCTCAGGGCTGAGATCGCCCTCGAGCTCGCGGACGACGAGCTGATCCTCGGCTGGCGCAACTCCGAGTGGACCGGGATCGCGCCCTTCCTCGAGGAGGACGTCGCCTTCTCGTCGATCGCGCAGAACGAGATCGGTCACGCGCGCGCGCTGTACGAGCTCGCGGCACGCGACCTCGGCGACGGCCGCGATGCGGACGCGCTCGCCTTCGACCGCGCGCCGCACGAGTACCGCTGCGCTCCGCTCGTGCAGCTGCGCCTCGTCCCGGACTGGGCGCGGACCGTCGCCCGCCACGTGCTCTACGAGGCGGCTGACGCAGTCCGCATCGCTGCGCTCAAGGAGCATCCGGACGCCGAGCTCGCCGGGATCGCGGCGAAGATCGAGCGCGAGGAGGCCTACCACCGCCTCCACGCGGAGATGTGGCTCGAGCGGCTGCGCGAGGAGGAGCGGTTCGCCGCTGCGCTCGAGGAGCTGTGGCCGTTCGCACTCGGCATCCTCGACGCGGAGCTGCGACCCGCGCTCGCGGAGCGGTTCGCGCGGCCGGAGGTCGACGCGGTCGAGCGCGCCGCGCCTGGCGCCGAGTTCGCGGAGCTGTGGGACGAGATGACGGTCGTGCGCCGGTCGGCGCCGGTGGGGGCGCAGTGGTGAGCGCCGTGACGGAGGCACGCGTGTGGGAGGCGCTCGCCGAGATCCCCGACCCGGAGATCCCCGTGATCTCGCTCGTCGACCTCGGCGTCGTGAAGGACGTGTCGGTGGAGGGGGAGCGCGTGCGGATCGAATTCACGCCCACGTTCATGGGCTGCCCCGCGCTCGAGACCATGCGCCGGCAGATGGAGGACGCCGTCAGCGCCCTCGGCGCCGAGCCGCAGGTGGACGTCGTCCTCGACGACTCGTGGTCGACCGACAAGATCACCGCCGCCGGCCGCGAGAAGCTGCGCGAGGCGGGGTTCGCGCCGCCGGCGCCGCGCGCGGAGGGGGAGCCGACGCTGCTCCAGCTCGGGAAGGCCGTCCACCGCTGCCCCTACTGCGGCTCGACGGAGACGCGGCTCGACAACATCTTCGGCCCTACGCCGTGCCGCTCCGTGCGCTACTGCGCGAGCTGCCGCCAGCCGTACGAGCAGTTCAAGACGATCTGACGGCGGGAACCGCGGCGGCATGGAGCTGCCGTTCACGCTCGAGACGGACGTCGAGCACGCGATCGCCTCGGACCCGGCGTGGCAGCAGGGCATCGAGTGGGGCAAGGCGCGCCGCGGCCACCCGGAGGGCGCCGTGAAGCACCACATCGGGCATGTCCTCGCGAACGTCGAGCGGGAGGCGACGTCACCGGAGGAGCGGCGACGGCTGCGGCTCGCGGCTCTCGTCCACGACTCGTTCAAGTACCGCGCGCCTGAGGGGTCCGCGCGGGTCGGCAGCCCGGGTCACCACGGCTCGCTCGCCGCCGAGTTCCTGGCACGGTTCGTCGACGACCCGGAGCTCGTCGAGGTCGTGCGCTGGCACGACGAGGGCTTCGCGGCGTGGATGGGGCTGCGCCGCGACCGCGGCCGCGCGGCGACGAGGGCCCGAGCGCTCGCCGAGCGGCTCGGCCCGGCGCTGCCCCTCTTCCTGCGCTTCTTCCGGGCCGACAACGCGACCGAGGGGAAGAGCCCCGCGTCGGTCGAGTGGTTCGAGCGCGTGGTGTCGCGGGAATAGCACGACCGGGATGCGCATCGAGATCCATTACTGCCCCGTCTGAGAGGGCTACGACGACCGGGCCGCG
The DNA here is from genome assembly GCA_035553355.1 of Gaiellaceae bacterium. Taxonomy (GTDB): domain Bacteria; phylum Actinomycetota; class Thermoleophilia; order Gaiellales; family Gaiellaceae; genus Gaiellasilicea. The sequence continues at coordinate 4,640 of DATMJW010000168.1, forward strand.
AGTCTCGCGGCCGAGCTCAACGCGAACGGGCACGACGCGACGATCGTCGAGGGCGAGAAGAGCCAGTTCGACGTCGTCGCCGACGGCACGACGGTGTTCTCGAAGCAGCGCGAGGGCCGCTTCCCCTGGCACGACGAGATCCTCGCGGCGCTCTAGAGGCCGGTGAAACGCGGTGGGCGCTTCTCGAGGAACGCGCTCACGCCCTCGCGGAAGTCCGCCGTCTCCGTCGCCGCCTGCTGGAGCCGCGCCTCGAGCGCGAGCTGCTCTTCGAGCGAAGCGGTGAACGCGTGCTCGAAGAGGCGCTTCGTCATCCCGATGCCCCGGGTCGGCAGCTCGGCGTAGGCCGTGGCGAGCTCGCGCGCGCGCGCCGCGAGCGCCTCTGCCTCGACGACCTCGGAGACGAGGCCCCAGGCGTGGGCCTCCGCGGCCGTGAGCTTCCGGTTCGACGTCATCCACTCGAAGGCGCGGGCGAATCCGAGCAGCCGGTGGACGAACCAGGAGCCGCCCGAGTCGGGGACGAGCCCGATCCCGATGAAGCCGGGGACGAAGCTCGCCGCGTCGGAGGCGATCCGGATGTCGCAGGCGCACGCGAGGGAGAGCCCCGCGCCGGCGCACGGGCCGTTCACCGCGGCGATCACCGGCTTCGCGAGCTCGCGGATTGCGCGGACGTTCGGGTGGTAGGTCGCCTCGAGCCGCTCCTGGATCGACTCCGGCATCTCACCGAACTCCTTGAGGTCCTGACCGGCGCAGAAGCCGCGGCCGGCGCCCGTGACGACGACGGCGCGCACCGACGGATCGGCGGCGTCGCGCAGCGCCTCGCCGAGCGCGGCGTGGAGCGGCGCGTTGAACGCGTTGAAGACCTCGGGGCGGTTGAGCGTGATCGTGAGGACGCCGCCGTCGCGCTCCGTCAGCACCTCGCTCATGTGTCCCGCGACCGCCGGCTCTCGAGGAACCGCCGGACGGCGTCCTGCGACTCCGCGTTCAGCATCGAGAGCGAGAGCCAGTCGCGCGCGTGGCCCACGGTCTCGTGCCAGGAGACGTCCCGCCACCAGTTGAGGTTCTGCTTCGCGTAGCGCGTGGCCTCGGGCAGCTTCCGCGCGAGCTTCTCCACCACCTCGTCGACCTTCGCGTCGAGCTCGCCCGCCGGGACGACCCAGTTGACGAGGCCCCACTCCGCAGCCTGCTGCGCGGGGATCTGGTCGCAGAGCATGATGATCTCGCGGGCGCGGCGGTCGCCGACCATGATCGGCAGCCACTGCGTCGCCCCGCCGGCGGGGACGGAGCCGTGCTCGAGGCCGACGTGCCGGATGAAGGCATCGTCGACCATCACGGCGAGGTCGCACGCCATCTGCAGCTCGTTGCCGCCCCCGACGGCGATCCCCTGGATCCGCGCGACGGTCGGCTTCCCGATCTCGCGCAGCCGGTCGTGCATGTCCTTGAAGGCGCCGAACCACTTCCAGTACTCCTTCGAGTCGCCGAGGAGCCCCTCGCCCCACTCGCGCAGGTCGGCGCCGACGCAGAACGCGCGGCCGGTGCCGGTGACGACGACGACGCGGATCTCGTCGTCCCAGGACGCGTCTTCGAACGCGCGCGCGAGCTCGCGCAGCATCCGGAAGTCGAACGCGTTCAGGATCTCCGGGCGGTTGAGCCGGACGGTCGCCCGCGGCGGCTCCTTCTCGTAGACGATCCGCTCGAAGCCGAGCTCGGCGGGCGGCAGCGGACGCGGCGCGTCCGGCTCAGCCATCGGCGAGATCCGTGAAGGTGACGGTGAAGGGGATCCCCATCTCCATCGCGTCGCGGCCGCTCGCTGCGAACTCCTCGCTACGCGCCGCTGCCTCGAACTCGTCCATCGAGTCCCACTCGAACTCGGCGTAGTACGCGAATGCCGGTTCGCCGAAGGGGGCGCCGAAGGCCTTGCCGTGGCGGAAGGCGCGGCACTGGACCTTCGCGCCGAAGTCGTCGATGTGGCGCCGGTAGCGCTCCGCGTCCGGCTCACGCTCGTACAGGATCGTCGCCCGCACCATCAGCTCGCTCCTCTCGCTCGGGGTCCGGCCGAGCGTATAGCTTCGTCCCGTGTCGGGTGTCACGGCAGCATTCGCGTTGCTCGCGCTCGCGGCGGGCATCGCCGGGTCGATCCAGGTCGCCGTGATGGGCCGGTTCGGCGAGCGGATCGGCTCCTTCGAGGCGCTCCTCGCGAACCTCGGCTTCTCGACGCTGCTCGCCGCCCTCGTCCTCGTCGCCGTCCGCCAGGGAGCCGGCGGGCTGACCGACGCGTTGCGCGCACCGTGGTGGTACTGGCTCGGTGGCGGCGGGATGGGGATCCTCGTCGTCCTCTCGATCACGCTCTGCGCGCCGCGGCTCGGCGCGACGGCGACGATCGGGGTGCTGATCGCCGGGCAGCTCGCGATGGGCGTCGCGATCGACCGGCTCGGCCTCTTCGGCGTCGAGCAGGTCGAGCTGACGTGGGTGCGGCTGACCGGCGTCGCGCTGCTCGCGGCCGGCGCCGCGCTCGCGCTCTACCGCGGCTGAGGCTCTTCGAGCCGCGGCAGGCAGACGGTGAAGGAGGAGCCGGCGCCGGGCGCAGTCTCGAGCCACACCGCGCCGCCGCTCTGACTCGCGATCCCGTGCACGGTCGCGAGGCCGAGGCCGGTTCCGTCCCCCACGGGCTTCGTCGTGTAGAACGGCTCGAAGACGCGTGCTGCCACCGACGGCGCCATCCCGACGCCGCTGTCGCGCACCGTCAGCGACACGTACCGCCCCGGCGCGAGGTCCGGATGGGGCGGCGGCGCGTCGCCGCCGACGTCGAGGTGGGCGGTCTCGATCAGGAGCTGCCCACCGGAGGGCATCGCGTCGCGAGCGTTGACGGCGAGGTTGAGCACGATCTGCTCGACCTGACCGGGATCGGCGAGCGCGAGCCCGAGGTCGGGGTCGAGGGCGGTGGAGACGACGACGTCGTCGCCGAGCATCCGGCTCAGCATCGACGCCATCTGCTGGACGCTGTCGTTGAGGTCGAGCGGCCGCGGCCGCAACACCTGCTTGCGACTGAACGCGAGGAGCTGCGACGTGAGCTCGGCCGCGCGACCCGCGGCCCGCGCGATCTCGCCGACGAACTCCGCCGCCTCGCTCCCCTCCGCGAGCTCGAGCCGCGCGAGGTCGGCGTACCCGACGATCGCGGTGAGGAGGTTGTTGAAGTCGTGCGCGATGCCGCCGGCGAGGCGGCCGACCGACTCCATCTTCTGCGCCTGGCGGAGCTGCTCCTGGAGCCGCTCACGGTCCGTGACGTCGCGGGTGACGGCGAGGATCAGCTCCGGGCAGCCCGCATCGTCGCGGATCACGCTCGGGATCCCCTCGAGGTGCACCCAGTGACCGTCGCGGTGACGGACGCGCGCCGGGAAGGCGGCAGGCGTCTCGCCGGCGGCGGCACGGGCGAGGACGTCGGCCGCGCCCGGCAGATCCTCCGGATGCACGAGTGCCGCGTAAGGACGCGACGTCAGCTCCTCGATCCCGTATCCGAGCGTGTGCTCGTGCGACGGCGACGCGAAGACCACGTTCCCGTCGAGGTCGAGCAGCGTGATCATGTCGGTCGAGCTCTCGACGACGGAGCGGTGCAGCTTCTCCGTGCGATGGAGGGCGTCGTAGAGGCGGGCGTTCACGAGGGCGAGCGACGCCATGGCGGCGAACCGCTCGACGAGCCCCACCTCCGCCGCCCCGAACCTGCGGCCCTCCTCGGCGAACGCGAGCCCGACGACGCCGAGCACCTCGTCGCCCGCGCGGAGCGGGACGCCGAGGACGGCGTGCAGGTCGAACCGTGCGAACGCGCCGACGCCGCCGGCCCACGCTCCGTAGTCGTCGACGCACACCGTGCTGCAGGTCTCCCAGACGGTTCCGCCGACACCTTCACCGCGGCGGAGGGAGACGTCGTCGGCCGATTCCAACATCCCGAGCCGCACGGCCAGCCGAAGCTCGTCGCGATCGGGGTCGACGAGATAGGCGTATGCGTGCTCGGTGCCGACGAGTGACCGCGCCTGGTCGACGATCGCGTGCAGGACACCGTCGAGGTCCAGCCGGTGCAGGAGCGCGCGCGTCGTCCCGTGGAGCGCCGTCAGCTCGTCATTGCGGCGCTCGAGCGCCCGCCGGTCGAACGCGACGCTGAGCGCGGCGTTCGCCTGGTTGGCGAAGGTGCGCAGCACCTCGAGCCGCTCCCGCGACGGGATCAGCCGGTCCTCCGGCTCGTCGGCCCAGACGTAGCCGCGCAGCGCGCCGCCGCGGTCGTGCAAGGGCACGAGCAGCCAGTGGCGGTTCCACGCGTGCGGGCCGCGGCCGTTCTGCGTCGAGACGTGAAGCCCCTCTCCGGCGCGCGCCACGGCCTCGTCGGAGCCGAGGAGATAGCAGCCGCCGCACTCGAACTCCGGCACGAAGAGCGGTTCGACCTGCTGGACGGAGAGCGCGAAGTCGAGCGGCGCTTCGTGCGGCCAGCCGACGGCGGCGCGCGGGCGGAAGACGCCGTGCTCGTCCGCGATCGCGACGACGACGAGGCCGAACCCGAGCGCGCTCCGGATCGCGTCGGCGACTGCGGCGAGCAGCTCGTCGGGGTCGCCGGCGAGCTCGTCGAGGTGCGACGACACCTCGAGCAGGCGTGCGAGCGCGGCGCGGTCGCGCGCAGCTGCGGCGAGGCCTTGCGCCGACTCGATCGCGGAGGCGAGATGCGCGGCGAGCGCGGCGAGCGTCTCGAGCTCGTCGTCGGTCGGGCGAAGCCCCGAGTGCGGCTCGTCGACCGAGAGGATGCCGAGTGCCTCTCCGTCGGAACCCTCGAGGGGGACGAGCAGCGCGTCGTCCGGACGCCAGGCGTCGGCGTCGTCGAGCGGCGCGAAGTCCGGGATGTGCGCCGAGGGATCGTCCCAGTCGATCTCCTCGGCCGGGACGAAGTACGCGCCGCTGCGCTCGAAGCGCGGCTGGAGGTAGTTGCGCCAGCCCTCCCAGCCCGTGCGCTGGCCGAGCAGGGCGTCGGCGGCCGCGCCGGAGCCGTGGACGGCGACGACCTCGAAGTCGTCCCATGCGCGCCGGTAGACGTTGACGACGGCGGTCCGGTAGCCGAGGAGCTCCGACACGGAGCGCGCGACGGCCTCGAAGAGCTCTTGCAGCTCCGCGTCGGAGCGGACGTGTCGCGTGACCTCGAGGAGGCCGCGCAGATGGGGGAGCATGGCGAGCTGCGTCACGATCTCGCCCTCGTCATCGGCGGACGGCATGTCCAGTTGAGCCGGGGGCGCGGCTAGAGCCCGACGATGTCGTCCGGCCGGACCGGGACGCGCGTGAGGTCGCATCCCGTCGCCGCGCGGACGGCGGAGACGACGGCAGCCGTCGAGACGACGGTGGGTGGCTCGCCGACGCCCTTGACGCCGTACGGCGCCGCCGGCTCGGGGTCCTCCACGAGCTCGGTCACGACGGGCGGCATGTCGAGCGCCGTGGGGATGAGGTAGTCGGTGAAGCTCGCGTTCGCGATCAGGCCGCCGCGCGTCTGGATCTCCTCCATGAGCGCGAGGCCGAGGCCCTGTGCGGTGCCGCCTTCGATCTGCCCCTCGACGGCGAGCGGGTTCACGGCCTTGCCGACGTCCTGCGCGGTGCCGATCCAGACGACACGGGTGAGGCCGAGCTCGACGTCGACCTCGGCGACCACCTTCATGGCGGCGACGGCGAAGGAGACGTGCGCGCGCTCCCCCGTGATCTGGCCGTCCTCGGCGCGGAGCGGCGTCGTGCGCGGGTGGCGGTAGATCCGCTCGACGTCGACGTCCCCGATCCCGAGCCGCTCCCGCTCGGCGAGCGCGGCGCGGCACGCCATCTGGACGGCGCCCGCTGCCATCCAGGTCATGCGCGACGCCGACGCCGAGCCGGCGGAGCCGACGTGTGCGGTCGCCGGGGGCGCGAGCCTGACGTCGTCGGTGCCGAGCTCCGTGCGCGCGACCTGGAGCACGACGTCGGTCACTCCCTGGCCGACCTCGGCGGCCGCACAGTGGATCTCGGCGGAGCCGTCGCCGCGGAGGACGACGCGCGCGGCGGTGTAGTCGTCGAAGCCCTCCGAGTAGCAGATGTTCTTGAAGCCGACGGCGAACCCGACACCGCGTTGCACGCCCTCGCCTCGCGTCGTGTTGCCGGCGCCGCCGGGAAGCCGGATCGCCTCGCGCGGCAGCTCCTCCGGAGGAGGCGGCTCGAGCGCGGCGGCGCGGCGGATCACCTCCGCGACGGGAAGCGAGCCCTCGATCCGCTGGCCGGTCGGAAGGACGTCGCCGGGCGCGAGCGCGTTCCGCAGGCGAAGCTCCACGGGATCCATCCCGAGCGCCGCGGCGAGCTTGTCCATCTGCGCCTCCCCTGCGAAGCACGTCTGGACGGCGCCGAACCCGCGCATCGCGCCGCACGGCGGGTTGTTCGTGTAGACGCACGTGGACTCGAGCAGCGCGTTCGGGACGGCGTACGGGCCGATCGCGAAGGAGGCGGCGTTCGAGGTGACGGCGGTCGAGCTCGAGGCGTAGGCGCCGCCGTCGAGGAGGATGCGCATCCGGACGTTTACGAGGCGGCCGTCGCGGGTGGCGCGGTGCTCCGCCCAGATGCGCGCGGGATGCCGGTGGATGTGGCCGACGAACGACTCCTGCCGGTTGTAGACGATCTTCACCGGCCGCTTCGTCGCGAGCGCGAGGAGCGCGCCGTGCACCTGCATCGAGAGGTCCTCGCGGCCACCGAAGGCGCCGCCGACGCCGGCGAGGTGGACGCGGACCATCTCCGGCGGCAGGTCGAGGCACGGCGCGACCTGGTCGCGGTCGACGTGGAGCCACTGGGTCGCGACGTAGATGTCGACGCCGCCCTCCCCGTCCGGGACCGCGAGCCCGGACTCCGGCCCGAGGAACGCCTGGTCCTGGATGCCGACGTCGTAGACGCCCGTGACGACGACGTCCCCGCGCGTCTCCGGGTCGCCGTGACGAATCACCATGTGGCGGACGACGTTCGGGCGCGGGTCGTCGAGGTAGCCGTGCGACATCGTCGGGCGGTCGGGGTGGAGCGGCTCCTGCTCCGTCGCCCGCTCCATGTCGGTGACGGGCTCGAGCGGCTCGTACTCGACGCGTACTGCGGCCGCCGCGCGGCGCGCCTGCTCGGGCTCCTCCGCTGCGACGAGGGCGACGGCCTCGCCGAAGTACCGCACCCGGTCGGCGGCGAGCACGGGCTGGTCGGGGAACTCGAGCCCGTACGTCTTCTGCCCCGGCACGTCCTCGTGGGTGAGGACGGCGTGGACGCCGGGCATCCGCAGCGCCTCCGACGTGTCGATCGAGACGATGCGCGCGTGCGCGTGCGGGCTGCGCACCGTCTTCCCCCACAGCATCCCGGCCGCGTAGAGGTCGCTCGAGTACGCGAACTCGCCGGTCACCTTCGGCACGCCGTCGTGCCGCCGGACGGCGTCGCCGACGCGTCCGCGTTCGAGCTGGCGCGCAGGCGCGCTCACGATCGGCACGCTTTCGTCGCCGATCCGGCGCGGAGACGCGCGTCGAACAGCGATAGGGTCGATAGCGGGGCGGAGGAGTGGTGGCCCCCGGGGAAGCCGACGCCGACCGCCCGCCGAGCCATGGCCGCCGCCGTCATGCCCCGGCCGCCGCCGCCCGGACGGCGTCGAAGATCTTCGCGTACCCCGTGCACCGGCAGAGGTTGCCAGAGAGTGCCTCACGGATCTCGTCGTCCGTCGGCGACGGCACCCGCGCGAGCAGATCGACCGTCGCCACGACGAGGCCCGGTGTGCAGAACCCGCACTGGACGGCACCCGCCTCGACGAACGCCCGCTGCACCGGATGCAGCTCGCCGTCGCGTGCGAGCCCCTCGACCGTGACGACCTCGTGCCCGTCGGCCTGAGCCGCGAGGACGAGGCACGAGCAGACGAGTTCGCCGTCGAGGAGCACCGAGCACGACCCGCACTCGCCCTGCTCGCACGCGTTCTTCGACCCCGGCAGCCCGAACCCGTCGCGGAGCGCGTTCAGCAGGCTCTCGCCCGCCCAGACGTCCGCCTCGCGCAGCTCGCCGTTGACCGTCACCCGGATCTTCATGCAAGACACCGCTTCAGCGCGCGCTGCGCGAGCACCCTCAGGGCGTGGCGGCGGTACGCCGCCGTGCCGCGCACGTCGTCGATCGGCGACGCGGCCGCGGCGACCGCGTCTGGGAACGACGCCGCCTGGTCGAGCGGCGCCGTGACCATCGCCGGCACGGGTCCTGCGGACCCGTACGCCGCCCGCAGCTCGCCACGCTCGTGGTCGGCGACCACGGCGAGCGAGCACACGGCGATCACCATCGCATTCCGCGGCCCGACCTTCATGAACGTCTGAGGCTGGCCGCACGGCGCCACCCGCACGGCGAGGACGAGCTCGTCCGGCTCGAGCGCGTTTCGCTTCGGCCCCAGCAGGAACTCCGCGAGCGGCAGCGTCCGCACGCCGCGGGTGCTCCCGAGCTCCACGACCGCGCCCTCCACGAGAAGCGGCGGAAGCGAGTCGCCCGCCGGCGACGCCGTCCCGAGGTTGCCCCCGAGCGTGCCGCGATTGCGGATCTGCGGCGAGCCGACGGTACGCGACGCCTCCGCGAGCGCCGGTAGCGCCGCCGCGAGGGGCTGGCGCATCAGCTCGGCGTACGTGACGCCCGACCCGATGCGGAGCGTCCCGTTCTCGCGCGACCACTCGCGCAGCTCTCGCACCTCGCGCAGGTTCAGGATCGCCTCCGGGCGCGCGCGGTCGAAGTTGAGCTCGACGAGCAGGTCGGTCCCGCCCGCGAGCGGGCGCGCCGCGGGACGCTCCGCCTTCAGCGTCAGCGCCTCGTCGAGCGAGCGTGGCGTGAGCACCTCCACGAAGTCCAAGGTTACGGTACGCGGGCATGAAATCCCTCCTCGCGAACGCCCACGTGCTGACGCTCGACGACGCGGGGACGGAGTTCCGCACCGGCTGGATCGCCGTCGAGGACGGTTTCGTCGCGGCGGTCGGAGACGGTGACGAGCCGGAGGCGGACGTCCGTCACGACCTGCACGGCGCGCTCGCGACGCCGGCACTCGTGAACACCCACCACCACCTCTACCAGACGCTCACGCGCGCCCGCGCGCCGCAGGGGACGCTCTTCGAGTGGCTCGTGGAGCTCTATCCGACCTGGGCGCGGATCGACGCCGAGGCAGAGTACGCGGCCGCGCGGACCGGCCTCGCGGAGCTCGCGCTGTCGGGCTGCGGCACCGTCTTCGACCACCACTACGTCTTCCCGCATGGCGAGCAGGGGATCGTCGAGGCGGAGATCGAGGCGGCGCGGGAGCTCGGGCTCCGGCTCGTCGCGTCCCGCGGCTCCATGGACCTCGGCGAGTCGCAGGGCGGGCTGCCGCCCGACCGCGTCGTCGAGGAGATCGACGCGATCCTCGACGACACGCAGCGGCTCGCGCACCTCCACGAGCCCGGCCCCGGCGCCCGCGTGCAGATCGCGGTGGCGCCGTGCTCGCCGTTCTCGGTGACCGGCGAGCTGATGCGCGAGTCCGCTGCTCTGGCGCGCGAGCTCGGGCTCCAGCTCCACACGCACCTCGCGGAGACGGTCGAGGAGGAGGCGTTCTGCCGCGAGCGCTTCGGCTGCTCGCCGGTCGAGTACCTCGAGCAACTCGGGTGGCTCGCGGGCGACGTGTGGTGCGCCCACTGCGTCCACCTGTCGAACGACGAGATCGCGCGCTTCGGCGCGTCGGGCACCGGGGTCGCGCACTGCCCCACCTCGAACCTTCGGCTCGGTGCCGGCGTTGCGCCCGTGCGGCAGCTCGTCGACGCGGGCGTCCGTGTCGGGCTGGGCGTCGACGGATCCGCGTCGAACGAGCGAGGCGATCTCTTCCTCGAGGTCAAGCAGGCGCTGCTCGTCGCGCGTGGGCGCGGCGGCCCCGCAGCGCTGACGTCGCGCGCGGCGCTCCGGCTCGGCACCCGCGGCGGCGCAGCGGTTCTCGGGCGCCATGACATCGGGCAGCTCGCGCCGGGTAAGTGCGCCGACGTCGCGGTGTGGAGCCTCGACGGACTCGAGCTCGGCGGCGCCGCCGACCCCGTCGACGGGCTCGTGTTCTCGGGCCCGCACCGGGTCGAGCGCCTGTGGGTGGGCGGCGACCTCGTCGTCGACGGCGGCGCGCTCGTTCGCGCGGACGAGGCGGAGATCGCGCGCGCACACCGAAAGCAGGCGGCGAGGTTCCAGCCGTGACGTCGCTCTCCACCCACGTCCTCGACACCGGCGCCGGCCGGCCCGCCACCGACGTGCGCGTCGAGCTCCGCCGCGGCGCGACGACCGTCGCAGAGGCCCGTACCGACGCCGACGGCCGTGCGCGCCTCGCGGACGGCCTCGAGCCCGGCACCTACAGCGTCGTCTTCCACCCGCCGTCACCGTTCTTCCGGCGCGTCGAGCTCGAGGTCGAGCTCGGCGACGGCCACTACCACGTCCCGCTCCTCGTCTCCCCGTACTCGTGCGCGAGCTACCGCGGCAGCTGAGCGCGGAGGAGCTGACGCCGCTCTTCTCGGGCCGCACGCGGCTCGTCGACGAGCTCGCCCGCCGCGAGGATCCGCTCAGGGTCGCCGAGGAGGTCGCGTCCGCGCTTCCGGAGGCGGATCAGGTCGCCGCGCTCGCCACGCACCCCCGCATCGGCGAGCCGTCCGAGGAGCAGCGCGGCTCGGAACCGGAGGTGCTCGAGGAGCTCGCACGGCTGAACGACGAGTACGAGCGCCGCTTCGGGTTCGAGTTCGTCGTCTTCGTGAACGGGCGGACACGTGCCGAGCTCCTGCCGGTGCTGCGCGAGCGGCTCCGGCGGACGCGCGCGGAGGAGCTCGCGACCGGACTGCGAGAGCTGTGCGCGATCGCGAGGGACCGGTGGACGCGGAGTACCTGAGAGACCTCGCCGACCTCCTCCTGCGGCTGCTGCACGTCGTCGCCGGGATTGCGTGGATCGGCGCGTCGTTCTACTTCATCCGCCTCGACCTCGGCCTGCGAGCCCCGGAGCGGGAGGAGGATGTGCGGAAGGGTGTGGGCGGCGAGTACTGGGGCGTCCACGGCGGCGGCTTCTACCACTCGCAGAAGTACAAGGTCGCGCCGCCGAAGCTCCCGGAGCACCTGCACTGGTTCAAGTGGGAGGCCTACACCACGTGGCTCTCCGGGTTCGC
>DATMJW010000169.1:0-5670 GCA_035553355.1 Gaiellaceae bacterium
GAAAGGGGAGGGGACGCGGCCGACGGGCGACCGCGTCCGCGAGGCGGCGTTCAACCTGATCGGGCCGGTCGACGGCGCCTCCGTCCTCGACCTCTTCGCCGGCTCCGGCGCGATGGGACTCGAGGCGCTCGTCGACCTGCCGAACGTGGAGGTGGACGTGTTCTCGGAGCTCGTCGTGGAGTTCGCGCGCCGCTGGCAGGCGAAGGCGATCGTGAAGGGCCTCCGCGTCATCTCGGACTTCGAGTGGGAGTTCCAGATGAACCAGCTGAACCGCCACCTCGCACCCGAGATCGAGACCGTGTACGTGATGGCGAGCCCGCAGGTGAGCTTCGTGTCGTCGAGCGGCGTGAAGGAGATCGCCGCGTTCGGCGGAAAGGTGGACGAGCTCGTCCCCGAGCCGGTCGCACGACGGCTCGCGGAGAAGTTCCCGAACGGCAGGCCCGGAGCACCCGAAAACCCCCGCGAATAGCGCCCTCAGTACACTCTGGAGACCACATGGACGTCCTCGTTCTCATCGACAAGCTCGACGACCTGGTGCACAACGCGAAGGCCGTGCCGCTGACGGACCAGGTGCGGATCGACCGCGAGGAGATCTACGACATCCTCGACCAGATGCGAGCGACGATCCCCGAGGAGATCAAGCAGGCGCGCTGGATCGTGAAGGAGCGCCAGGAGATGCTCGCGGAGGCGAAGCGGGAGGTCGACCGGATCGTCGGCGAGGCGCGCGAGCAGGCGGTGCGCGAGGCCTCGCAGACGGAGATCGTGAAGCTCGCGGAGCGCCAGGCGCAGGAGATCGTGGACGACGCGCGCCGCCAGGCACGCGAGACGCGGCTCGAGATGGAGGACTGGGCCGACGGGATCCTCTCGACGCTCGAGGTCAACCTCGACAAGTTCCTGACGGCGGTGCGGCGAGGCCGCGAGCGGCTGCACGAGCGGTCGCAGGAGACGGTCGTCGCCGGCGTCGGGCCGCGCGAGCCGGACGACGAGACGTCCTACCTGTAGCGCGCGCACCCGGCGCTACGCTGCGCCGCGATGACGCGGTACTCGCTGAGACGCCTGCGGCTGCGGTCGGGGGAGGAACATCGCGACGCCGTCTCGATCGAGCTCGAGCCGTTCGACCTCGGCGGCCAGCGCTACCTGCCGGTGCCGCAGGAGGTCGAGGCGGAGCTGACCGTCGTGCAGGCGACGACGGGCCTCGATCTGCGCCTCCACTTCGACGTGCGGCTGCACGGCCCGTGCATGCGCTGCCTGGAGGACGCGGTGCTCGATGTCGACGTCGACGCGCGCGAGTACCACGCCGCGGACGCGGGCGACGCCGACGAGCTGAGGAGCGAGTACGTGAGCGACGAGCAGCTCGCGCTCTCGGCCTGGGCGCGCGACACCGTCGCCCTCGCGCTGCCGAATCAGATCCTCCACGCCCCGGACTGCAAGGGGCTCTGCCCCGTCTGTGGCAAGGACCTGAACAGGGAGCCGCACGACCACGAGGAGGTCGCGCTGGACCCGCGCTGGGCCGCCCTCGAGGAGTTACGGGACGAGCTCTGAGTAGGTCCGCTGCGTTTGCGTTAGAAAAAAACGGGACACATCCGCCGCGCGGGCAACGAACCGCGGCGACCGTTCGAGCGAATAGGTCGTGACCGTTTTTCTAGTGAGGAGGATCGGCAATGCGGGAACACCTAACTCTCGAGGTCGTCGACAGCGACCGTGCGATCGAGGAGGCGCTCGACGAGCGGAAGACGACCACGCGGTTCGGCTTCCTGCAGAAGGCGCTCGCCGCCGGCGGGACAGTCGCCGTGGGCGGCGTCGTCATCGGCGGCCTGCCGAAGATGGCCGTCGGCGCACCGGGGCCGGCGCAGGACGTGGAGATCCTCAACTTCGCGCTGCTGCTCGAGTTCCTGGAGGCCGAGTTCTACACCCAGGCAGTCGCAGACGGCGCGCTCAGCGGCGAGACGCTCCAGTTCGCACGCGTCGTCGGCGCGCACGAGCGGGCGCACGTCGCGTTCCTCCGCAAGGCCCTCGGCAACAAGGCGATCGAGAAGCCGACGTTCGACTTCAAGGGCACGACGGAGGACATGAAGAAGTTCCAGGCGACGGCGATTGTGCTCGAGGACACCGGCGTCTCCGCCTACAACGGCCAGGGGCCGCGCCTGACGAAGAAGACCCTCGCGGCGGCCGGCTCGATCGTCTCGGTCGAGGCACGCCACGCAGCGTGGATCCGCGACATCGTCGGGCAGCCGCCGGCGCCGCTGGCGTTCGACAAGGCCCTGACGAAGCAGCAGGTCGAGGCGGCCGTCGGTCGCACCGGGTTCATCCAGTCGTGATCCGCCCGAACCGCTACAACGAGGAGATAAACACGATGTCCGAAGTACTGACACTCGACCAGGTCGACGGAAACGGGGCGATCCTCGAAGCGCTCGATCAGGTCGGCGAGGATTCGCGCGGCGAGTTCCTGAAGAAGTCCGCCGTCGCGGCCGGCGGCATCGTCGGCGGCGGCGCGATTCTCGCGGCGCTCGCCACGCCCGCTCACGCGGCGACGGCGAACGACGTCGCGATCCTGAACTTCGCGCTGACGCTCGAGTACCTCGAGGCGGAGTTCTACACGGAGGCCGTGCGGCTGGGGGCGCTCAGCGGCGAGCTGCTCGCGTTCGCGAGGGTCGTCGGCGCGCACGAGCGGGCGCACGTCACCTTCCTGAAGAAGGCGCTCGGAAGCGCGGCGGTGAAGAAGCCGACCTTCAACTTCCGCGGCACGACGGAGAACGTGGCGAAGTTCAAGGCCACGGCGCAGGTGCTCGAGGACACGGGCGTGAAGGCGTACAAGGGTCAGGCTCCGCTGATCGACTCCGACGCGGTGCTCGCCGCGGCGCTGTCGGTTCACTCGGTCGAGGCCCGGCACGCCGCCTGGATCCGCCACATCAACGGCACTCCGCCGGCACCGAACGCGTTCGACCCGGCCGCCACGAAGCAGCAGATCCTGCAGGCCGTGGCCGGGACGCAGTTCATCACGACCGCGCCGTCGATGACGGCGACCGGAGGCTCGCCGCGATTCACCGGCTGATCCGAAGGACGAGGACGCGCCAGGGCGGCCGCAGTGCCGCCCTGGCGCTCCTGTTCGTCGCGTTCGCGTCGTTCGTCGCGGTCGCGTACGGGCGGGAGCCGGCGGCGGCGCCGACGGGCGGCGTCGTCTTGCCGGCGCTGCCGACCGCGAACACCGCCGCGGACCGCGCCCCGCTCGCCGCCACGACCGGCTCGAGCAGGCCGGTCAGGCTCAGCAACCCCGCAGGCGTCTCGCGCTTCCTGCCGGTCGTCGCACCGGTCGCGGCTCACGCGCAACCGAGCTCCGGTTCACGTGTCGTCGCCCGGCTGAGCACCCGCACGCCGGAGGGGACGAGCAACGTCGTGCTCGCGCTCGCGCGCGTCGAGCGGGCCGGGAAGCTCTGGATCAAGGCGCGGCTCCCGGTGCTGCCGAACAACACCGTCGGCTGGATCCCGCGTGAGGCTCTCGGCGGCTACGGCAGCGTCAACACCCGCGTCGTCGTCGACACCACGAAGCTGACGCTCACGCTGTTCCGCCTCGGGCGGCCGGTTTTCACCGCGCGCGTCGGCGTCGGCCAGCCCCAGTGGCCGACACCGAAGGGCGAGTTCTACATCCGCAACAAGCTGACGCGGTACGCGAGCCCGACGTACGGGCCGATCGCGTTCGGGACGAGCGCGCGCTCGGCGGTACTCACCGACTGGCCGGCCGGCGGGTACGTCGGCATCCACGGCACGAACCAGCCAGAGCTCCTTCCCGGACGCGTCTCACACGGCTGCATCCGCATGCGGAACGGCGACATCCTCCGGCTCGCGGAGCTCATGCAGCCCGGGACGCCGTTGACGATCCGCTAGGCCGCTCGCTGCGCCGATATGCTGCGGGCGGCGCTCGGGCGCCGTGCCCATGACGGACTAGACGAGAGCAGACGTTCTTCCTGCGCCCGCCACGGCGGGCGGCCGTCCTCGTCCCGCGTCCTCTCGGAGGTCCCGCGCATGCGCGTCTCCCTCGCCGGCGTCTCGAAGTCGTTCGGCGCGCAGATCGTCCTCGACCACGTCGACCTCGTCGTCGGCCCGCGGTCGCGGCTCGGCCTCGTCGGGCCGAACGGCTCCGGCAAGTCGACGGTGCTGCGCCTGCTCGCAGGCGTCGAGGCGCCGGACGGCGGGGCCGTCGAGCGGACGCCGCCGACGCTCGCTGTCGGGCACCTGCCGCAGGAGCCCGAGCGCGTCCCGGGCGAGACGCTGCTCTCCTTCCTCGCGCGACGCACCGGCGTCGCTGCCGCGGAAGCGGACCTGGAGCGGCATACGGCTGCGTGGGATCCCGAAGCGTATGCGGCCGCGCTCGAGCGTTTCCTCTCGCTCGGCGGCGGCGACCTCGAGCACCGCGCGCGCGGCGTCTGCGCCGATCTCGGCCTGCCGGTCGCGCTCGACCAGGAGACGGCGACGCTCTCCGGCGGCGAGGCGGCCCGCGCCGGGCTCGCCGCGATCCTGCTCTCGCGCTTCGACGTGCTCCTCCTGGACGAGCCGACGAACGACCTCGACTTCGACGGCCTCGACCGGCTGGAGCGCTTCGTCGCGGGCTTCGACGGCGGCGTCGTCGTCGTCTCGCACGACCGCGCGTTCCTCGACCGCACCGTCGAGCGGATCGCGGAGATCGACGCGTGGACGCGAAAGGTCGTCGAGTGGCCCGGAGGCTGGAGCGACTACGAGGCGGCGCGCACGCGCGCACGCGAACGGCAGTACGACGTGTGGGAGCGGACGGAGGAGCGCCGGCGCGACGTCGAGTCGCTCCTGAACGAGCGGCGGAACCAGGCGCGTGCCGGCGGCGCCATGGCGAGCCGGCGCGGCACACAGGCGTTGCGGTCGAAGGTGCGGCAGGCCGAGCGGGCGCTCGAGCGCGTGGGGGAGGCCGCGAAGCCGTACGAGCCCTGGGAGCTCCGACTCGCGTTCGGACGGGCACCTCGCGCGGGCGAGACGGTCGCCGCCCTCGCCGCTGCCGTCGCCGAGCTGGGCAGCTTCCGGCTCGGGCCGATCGACCTCGACCTCGAGCCGGGGGAGCGCGTCGCCGTCACCGGGCGGAACGGGAGCGGCAAGTCGACGCTCCTCGCGCTCCTCCTCGGCGAGATCGAACCGGTCGCGGGTCGCCGCGTCCTCGGCCGCTCGACCGTCGCCGGGACGCTCGACCAGCGCCGGAGCGCCTACGGCGGCAGGGAGCCGCTTCTCGCGGCGTTCACGGCCCGGGCGGCTCTCTCCGCAGAGGAGGCGCGAACGCTGCTCGCGAAGTTCGAGCTCGCCGCCGGCGACGTCGAACGGCCGTGCGACACGCTGTCGGCGGGAGAGCGAACGCGCGCGCACCTCGCCGAGCTCGCCGCCCGACGCGTCAACCTGCTCGTGCTCGACGAGCCGACGAACCACCTCGACCTCGAAGCGATCGAGCAGCTGGAGGCGGCGCTCGACGCGTACGACGGGACCGTCGTCGTCGTCTCGCACGACCGGCGCTTCCTCGAGCGCGTTCGACCGACGCGCGAGGTCGCGCTCTAGCTCTGCGGGACGCGGTGCGTCGGCGGGTGGATCAGGTAGACCGTCCCACCCGAGTGCTGGAGCCAGAGCCGCTCGAGCGTGCGCCGCGGGTAGGTGCGGCGCACA
>DATMJW010000170.1:0-9795 GCA_035553355.1 Gaiellaceae bacterium
GCCTCGACGTCGGCGCCGCGGGCGCTTCCGACGCGCGCGCTCGTCGCGATCGGGAGTGGACGCAGGTCGGGAACGGCGTCGCGCAGCGCCGCCACGAGCCCCTCGTCCGGCAGCGTCCGCGCGACCACCGGGATCGCCGCCTCGAGATCCTCGTACACGGCCTCCGTGCCGACGACTCCGGTCCCGACGTCGAGTCCCCGTGCTCCCGCGATGCCGACGTGCAGGATCGCCGACGGCCGCCGCGCGGCGAGAGCGTGCGCCGTCGCAGCCGCGGCCTCGACGGGCCCGATCCCGCAGACGACCGTCTCCGCCCCCTCGACCGCCTCGAGCTCGCGCCGGGTCGCCGCGACGACGAGCAGCACCGCCGGCTAGTCGAGCTGCGCCGCGAGCGCCTCGGCCTCGTCGACGAGCTGCCCGATCGCGTCGAGACCCGCCGACCAGAAGCCGGGGTCGCCGAGATCGAACCCGAGCCGGGCTGCGAGCTCCGCCGGGGGCGCCGAGCCGCCCGCGCGCAGGAGGTCGAGGTACGGCTCCACGAGCGACTCGCCCTCGTCGAGGTAGCGCCGGTAGATCGCGAGCGAGAAGAGGTAGCCGAACGCGTAGGCGTAGACGTAGCCCGGCACGGCGATGAAGTGCGGCACGTAGCTCCACCAGATGCCGTAGTTCTCGGTGACCTCGACCGCCGGCCCGAGCATCCGCTCCTGCTCGCGCTTCCAGAGCTCGGAGACGCGGTCGACGGGGAGCTCGCCCTCGTCGCGACGGCCGGTGTGGATCGCGTCCTCGAAGCGGTTCATCGCGATCTGGCGGAAGACGGTCGCGATCGTGTCGTCGATGCGGCCGACGAGCAGGTCGAGCCGGGCGCGCGGGTCGTCCTCGCGCTGGCGCAGCTTCTCGAACGTCAACGCCTCCGCGAACACCGACGCCGTCTCGGCGAGCGTGAGCGGCGTCGACGCGTTCAGCAGCCCCTTCTCCTGCGCGAGCATCCCGTGCAGCCCGTGCCCGAGCTCGTGCGCGAGCGTGAGGACGCTGCGCCGCTCGCCGGCGTAGTTCATGAGCACGTACGGGTGGACGTCGGGGATCAGCGTCGCGCAGAACGCGCCGAGCATCTTCCCCGGGCGCAGCGCGGCGTCGATCCAGTTCCCTTCGAAGAAGCGGCCGACGACGGCGCCCGCCTGCGGCGAGAAGTCGGCGAACGACTCGAGCACGAGCTCGCGCGCCTCGTCCCACGCGATCGTGCCGCCGGCCTCCTGAAGCGGCGCGAAGCGGTCGTAGTCCCGCAGCCGGTCGAGGCCGAGCAGCTTCGCCTTGAGCGCGTAGTAGCGCTGCGGGATGTCGTAGCGCGCGACGATCGCGTCGACGAGGCTCTGCGCCGCCTCGTCCGGGATCTCGTTCGCGAGGTTCCGCGCGGAGATCCACGACGGGTAGCCACGCAGCCGGTCCTCGACGGCGCGCTCGTTCAGGATCGTGTTGAGGATGTAGCCGCGCGTGCGCACCCCCGGCCGGAGCGCCTCGGTGACGGCCTCCGCGACGCGCCCGCGCTCCGCCTGCTCGGTCTCGCGCGAGAGCTTCGCGAGCGCGGCGTCGAGCGACAGCTGCTCCCCGTCGAGCGACACGCTGAGGTCCGAGAGCAGCTCGTTGAAGAGGCGCCCCCACGCGCTCGCGCCCGTGAGGCTCTTCTCGGCGGCGATGCGCTCCTCCGGCTCGGAGAGGAGGTACGGCCGGTAGCGGCGCTCGGAGCGGAGGACGCTCGCGTAGTGCGCGAGGGCGTCGTCGCCGAGCAGGCGCTCGGCGACCTCGTCGTCCAGCGCCGCCCATTCGAGCTCGAAGAAGAGGAGCTCCGTCTCGATCGCGGTGTTCCGCTCGCGCACGCGCTGCACGAGCGCGCCGCGGCTCTGGTCGCTCGAATCCGCCGCGAGGCGCAGCCGCGCGTACGTCTCGACCCGCGTCGAGACGGTGCGAATGCGCTCGAGCTCGCGCACGGCGTCGTTCAGCTCGGCGGCACCGAGCGTCCCGAGGTTGCCGCGGTAGCGCTCGCGGAACGCCGTCGCAGCGGCGGCGGCCTCGTCGAGATCGGACGAGATGCGGGGATCGTCCGGGCCGCCGTAGAGGTCGGTGAGATCCCACTCGACAGCCTCGGCGCCGGTGACAGTCGCGGCCATACCGACAACCTAACGAAGCGCGTCCGCCCCGCACCGGCCGAGGCGACCTGCTGTAGGTTCCCGCGCGTGCCCGGGATGCAGCCCGCCGACGTCTACGAGCTCACCGGCGTCACGGATCCGCGTCTCCGGCCTGGCCGCGAGGAGGTCGC
The DNA here is from genome assembly GCA_035553355.1 of Gaiellaceae bacterium. Lineage (GTDB taxonomy): Bacteria > Actinomycetota > Thermoleophilia > Gaiellales > Gaiellaceae > Gaiellasilicea. Next base: position 2,309 of record DATMJW010000170.1, read on the forward strand.
GTACGTCGTCTGGTCGATCGACGGTGAGGAGAACGAGTACCGCCAGCAGATCTGGGTCGCCGCGACCGACGGCTCGAGCCCGCCGCGGCCGTTCACGGCGGGGCCGAAGGACTCGCAGCCGCGCTGGTCGCCCGACGGGACGCGCCTCGCGTTCCTCTCCGGCCGCGACGGCGGGCCGCGCCAGCTCTACGTGATGCCCGCCGACGGCGGCGAGGCGCAGAAGCTGACCGACCTGAAGGAGGACGCGGGCGAACCGGCCTGGTCACCCGACGGGACGCGCATCGCCTTCTCGGCCCGGGTTCGCGACGAGGCGTACGAGGAGGAGGACGACAAGAAGCGGCCGCCGCGGCGCTTCAGGCGGCTGCGCTTCAAGCTCGACAACGTCGGCTGGGTCGGCGACCGGCGGCGGCACGTCTTCGTCGTCGCGGCCGACGGGTCTTCCGAGCCGCTCCAGCTGACGGACGGCGACTACGAGGATGCGTACCCGGTCTGGTCGCACGACGGCGCGCGGATCCTCTTCGCGTCGGCCCGGGACGAGGACTGGGACATCGAGCAGCGCGGCGACGTCTACGCAGTCGCCGCCGAGGGCGGCGAGGTCGAGCGGGTCACGGCCGGCGATTCGATCCACTACTCGCCGTCGCCCTCGCCCGACGGCCGCTCCCTCGCGTCCAAGTGGGCGCCGGGCGGCTTCGACTTCCCGCGCAACCCGCAGATCGCCGTCGTCGACCTCGAGAGCGGCGAGCGGAAGGTTCCGACGGCCCCGCTCGACCGGACGTGCGACCCGTACCCGGAGCTCCGCGAGCCGATCTGGGACGGCGACCGCATCGTGTTCGGGATCGAGGACCGCGGCAGCGTCCACCTGTACGCCGTGGACGCGAGCGGCGGCGAGCCGGAGCTCCTCCTCGGCGAGGAGCAGAACGTGCACGGCTACGACTTCTGTGACGGGCGGCTCGCGTACTCGGCGTCCACGCCGACGTCGCTCCCCGAGCTCTACGTGGACGGCCGCAAGCTGACGGACATCGGCTCGTCGTTCGCGGCGCGGCGCGAGCTCGTGCGGCCCGAGCGGTTCACGGCCGTCTCACCGGACGGAGCCGAGGTCGACGCGTGGCTCGTGCGGCCGGCCGGGTTCGAGGAGGGAAAGCGCTACCCGCTCCTTCTCAACATCCACGGCGGGCCGTTCACGCAGTACGGCGTCGGCTTCTTCGACGAGGTGCAGGTCTACTCGGGCGCCGGTTACGCGGTCGTCTACTCGAACCCGCGCGGCTCGTCCGGCTACTCCGAGGAGTGGGGGCGTGCGATCCGCGGGCCGGGGCGCGACCTCGGCCCCGGGTGGGGCACCGTCGACTACGAGGACGTGATCGCGGTCACGGACGAGGCGCTGCGGCGTTTCGACTTCCTCGATCCCGAGCGCACCGGGGTGATGGGCGGCTCGTACGGGGGCTACATGACGTCGTGGATCGTCTCGCACACGAACCGGTTCAAGGCGGCCTGCTCGGAGCGCGCGGTCAACAACATGGTCTCCTTCTACGGGTCGAGCGACGTCGGGTGGGTCTTCAAGGGGTTCCACGGCGAGTTCGTCCACGACGACGTCGAGATGTACCTCCGGATGTCGCCGTGGACGTACGCGAAGCAGATCGAGACGCCGCTCCTGATCGTCCACTCGGAGAACGACCTGCGCTGCGACATCGAGCAGGCCGAGCAGCTCTTCACGACGCTGCGGCTGCTGCGGAAGGACGTCGAGCTCGTCCGCTTCCCGGCCGAGAGCCACGAGCTGACGCGGTCCGGGAACCCCGTGCACCGGGTGCAGCGGTTCGAGCTCCTGCTCGAGTTCTTCGACCGGCACCTGAAGCCGGGCGCGGCGGCGTGAGCTACGCGATCTTCCACGCAGCGGAGCTCGAGTGGCGCCCACGCCGCGAGGGCGACCCGCGGCTCGCGGCAGAGCTCTCCGGCGGAATGACGCGGATGCGCGCGAACCTCTTCCGTTATCCGCCGGGGGCCGTCGGCCGGAGGCACGTCGATCCGGTGCAGGAGGAGACGTTCGTCGTCCTCGCCGGGACGCTGACGGTTCACCTCGGCGAGGGCGAGGCGCCCGAGCGGCACGAGCTCGCGGCGGGGAGCGTGCTCGTCGTGCAGCCGGGGACGGCGCTCCAGCTCTCCAACCGCGGCGACGAGGAGCTCCGTCTCTTCATCGTCGGCGCGCCGCCCGAACAGGGCGACACCGTCTTCCTCGACCCCGTCCAGTAGCGACCGTCCCGTGGCCGGAACGGCCACGTCCCGTGCTTAAAGCACCGGACGTGGCCGTGGCGGACGACACGCAGCGCGCTCTACGTCCGCCTTGCAGGCGAAGCACGTCTCGTGCGCGCGGCAACCGCGGCGAGCCGCACCGTCTGTTCGAGCCGTGGCCGATGCTTAAAGCACCGGCCATGGCTCTAAGCGACAGTGGCGGGTTCGGCGGCGCGGGTGAAGACGAGCTCGCCATCTTGGGCGTCGACGCGGATCGTGTCGCCCTCGGAGAAGTCGCCCTCGAGCAGCCGCAGCGCGAGCGGGTTCTCGACGAGACGCTGGATCGCCCGCTTCAGCGGCCGCGCTCCGTACGCCGGGTCCCACCCGGCTTCCGCGACGGCCTCCTTCGCCGCGTCGGTCAGCACGAGCGCGAGGCCGCGACCCGCGAGCCGCGCCCGCAGCCGCTCGAGCTGCAGGTCGACGATCGCCGCGAGCTGCTCGCGCTCGAGCGGGCGGAAGACCACGATCTCGTCGATCCGGTTCAGGAACTCCGGCCGGAAGTGGTCGCGCATCGCCTCGGCCGAGCGGATGTTCGAGGTCATGATCAGCACCGTGTTGCGGAAGTCGACGGTGCGGCCCTGCCCGTCGGTCAACCGGCCGTCGTCGAGTACCTGCAGCAACACGTCGAAGACCTCGTTGTGCGCCTTTTCGATCTCGTCGAGGAGCACGACCGAGTACGGCCGCCGCCGCACCGCCTCCGTCAGCTGGCCGCCCTCCTCGTAGCCGACGTAGCCGGGCGGCGCCCCGATCAGCCGCGCAACCGTGTGCCGCTCCTGGTACTCGGACATGTCGATCCGGGTCATCGCGCGATCGTCGTCGAACATGAACTCGGCGAGCGCCCGCGCGAGCTCCGTCTTGCCGACGCCGGTCGGGCCGAGGAAAACGAACGAGCCGATCGGCCGGTTCGGGTCCTGGAGCCCCGTCCGCGCCCGCCGCAGCGCGTTCGCGACAGCCTCGACCGCCTCGTGCTGCCCGACCACGCGCCGGTGCAGCCGCTCCTCCATCTGGATCAGCTTCTCGGTCTCGCCCTCGAGGAGCCTCGACACGGGGATCCCGGTCCACGACGCGACGACGGCCGCGATGTCGTCCTCGTCGACCTCCTCCTTCACCATCGGCTCCGCCGGCGCCTCGCGCTCCGCGCGCTCCCGCTCGAGCGCCGGCAGCTCCCCGTACCGGATCTCGGCGACGCGCTGCAGGTTCCCGATGCGCTCCTCACGCTCCGCCTCCATCCGCAGCTCGTCGATGCGGCGGTTGATCTCGCCGAGCCGGTCGAGCTGCGCCTTCTCCTCGTCCCAGCGCGCGCGCAGCTCGGCCGCGCGCTCCTTCGCGTCGGCGAGCGCGCGCTCGAGCGGCTCCCGCACCGCCGCCGACTCCTCGCCCATCGCCGCGAGCTCGATCTCGAGCTGGCGCACCGCGCGCTCCGCCTGGTCGAGCTCGAGCGGCGAGCTCTCGATCTCCATCCGCAGCCGCGACGCCGCCTCGTCGACGAGATCGATCGCCTTGTCGGGGAGCTGGCGATCCGCGATGTAACGGTCCGAGAGCACCGCCGCCGCGACCAGGGCGCCGTCGCGGATCTCGACCCCGTGGTGCGCCTCGTAGCGCTCCTTGAGCCCGCGCAGGATCGCGATCGTCGACTCGACGGACGGCTCGCCGACGAACACCGGCTGGAAGCGCCGCTCGAGCGCCGCGTCCTTCTCGACGTGCTTGCGGTACTCGTCGAGCGTCGTCGCGCCGACGCAGCGGAGCTCGCCGCGCGCGAGCATCGGCTTCAGCAGGTTCGCGGCGTCGACGGCGCCTTCGGCCGCACCGGCGCCGACGATCGTGTGCAGCTCGTCGATGAAGAGGACGATCTCGCCCGCTGCGTTCGTGATCTCCGCGAGCACGGCCTTCAGCCGCTCCTCGAACTCGCCGCGGTACTTCGCGCCCGCGAGGAGCGCGCCGACGTCGAGCGCCCAGACCCGTTTCCCCTTCAGGCTCTCCGGCACGTCGCCGGCGACGATCCGCTGCGCGAGCCCCTCCGCGATCGCGGTCTTCCCGACCCCCGGCTCCCCGATCAGGACGGGGTTGTTCTTCGTGCGGCGCGAGAGCACCTGGATCACGCGCCGGATCTCCTCGTCGCGCCCGATCACCGGGTCGAGCTTCCCGCTCTCGGCGGCCTCGGTCAGATCGCGCCCGAACTTCGAGAGCGCCTGATACGTGCCCTCGGGGTCCTGCGTCGTCACGCGCCGCCCGCCCGTCGCTTCGGCGATCCGCTCGAGCAGCGCCTCCCGCGGGACGACGTCGAGCGCGAGCAGCAAGTGCTGCGACGCGACGTACTCGTCCCCGAGCTGCCGCATCTCGTCGAACGCCCGGTCGAGGACGCGCGAGAACGCCGCGCTCACACCCGGCTGCTGCGACCCGCCCTGCACCGTCGGGCGCGCGCGCAGCTTCGTCTCCGTCTCCGCGCGCAGCGCCGCAGCGTCCGGCACGAGCTGCTGCGGCAGCTCCTGGTCGAGCAGCGCGAGCAGCAGGTGCTCCGGGTAGAGCTCCGGATGGCCCGCCCTCCGCGCCCGCTCCTGCGCCGCGGCGACCGCCTCCTGCGCCTTCACCGTCAGCTTTCCAAAATCCATCGCTACTGCCTCCCGTTCCTCGGTACGGGGTGCTCCGCCGGCCGGTAGAGCACGACCTCGCGCTTGTACGACCGATGCACGCTGCGGATCTCCTCCCGCAGCTCGCGCTCCATCCGCTCCATCCGGGTGCGGAGGCGCGCGAGCTCGTCCTCGAGCCGCAGCACGTGCTCGACCCCGGCCAGGTTCAGCCCCAGCTCCGTCGTCAACCGCTGGATCACGCGCAGCCGCTCGAGGTCGCGCTCGCTGTAGAGCCGTGTGCCGCCGGGGGTGCGCTTCGGCCGCACGAGCCCCTTGTTCTCGTAGATCCGCAGCGTCTGCGGGTGCATCCCGACGAGATCGGCGGCGACCGAGATCATGTAGCGCGGCCGGTCGTCCATCACCGCGTCACCTTCCGCAGCTCCTCGAGGAGCTCGCGCTCCTTCTTCGACGGCTTCGCCGGCACCTGCACGCGCACGCGCGCGAGCAGATCGCCCTTGCCGCCGCCCTTCAGCCTCGGCGCGCCGCGGCCCTTCACGCGCAGGAGCTTTCCGTCCTGCGAGCCAGCCGGCACCTTCAGCGAGATCCGCCCCTCGGGGGTCGGCACCTCGACCGACGCACCGAGGACGGCATCGGGATACGAGACGGGCACGTCGACGATCAGGTCGCTGCCGCGCCGCTCGAACGTGTCGGAGTCGGCGACGCGCGTGACGACCCAGAGATCGCCGGCGGGGCCGCCGTTCCGGCCGGGCTCGCCCTTTCCCTTGAGGCGGATCCGGGTGCCGTCCTTCGCGCCCGCCGGGATCTTCACCGTGTAGCGCTTCGTCCGCCGCTCCCGGCCGCTGCCGCTGCAGGCGCGGCACGGCTTCTCGATCACGCTCCCGTTGCCGCGGCACCTCGGGCACGGCTGCGAGAGCGCGAAGAGGCCGTGGGAGTCCGACTTCACGCCCCGGCCGCTGCACTCGGGGCAGACGACGGGGGCGGTGCCGGGCTCGGCGCCCGACCCGCCGCACGTCCCGCACGCGGTCTCGACGTCGACCGGCACGCGCACCTCCGCGCCCGCGAGCGAGTCCTCGAACGAGAGCGACACCTGCGCCTCGACGTCCGCGCCGCGCTCCGCCTGCGGCCGCCGCGCCCCGGACGCGCCGCCGCGCCCGCCGAAGAGCCCACCGAAGAGATCCGAGAGGTCGCCGAGGTCGAACTCCTGGAACGTCGCTCCGCCCGCTCCACCCGCGCCGAACCCGCCGCGGCCGTTCGTCGACCCGTACGCGTCGTACGCCTTCCGCTTCTCCGGGTCGGAGAGGACGTCGTACGCGGTCTGGATCTCCTTGAACTTCGCCTCGTCGCCGCCCCCATCGGGGTGGTGCTCGCGCGCGAGCTTGCGATACGCCTTCTTGATCTCGTCGGCCGACGCGGACTTCGGGACGCCGAGGGTGTCGTACAGCGTCGCCATCGCCTACTCCGCGACGATCACCCGCGCCGGGCGCAGCACGCGCTCGCCCAGCTTGTAGCCCTTCTGCAGCACCTGGAGGACCGACCCCTCCTCCGCGCCCTCGCCGGGCTGCGTCAGCAGCGCCTCGTGCACGTGCGGGTCGAACCGGCCCGCGGTGTCGATCTCGGTGAGGCCGTGGCGCTCGAGCAGCGACACGAACGAGCGGTGCACGAGCTTGACGCCCTCCTCGAGCTTCTCGCCCTCGTGCTCGGCCGCGGCGTCGAGCGCTCGCTCGAGGTCGTCGAGCACGGGCAGCAGCTCGTTCAGGAGCCGCTCGTTCGCCCGCGTCGACAGATCCGCGTGCTCACGCGCGACGCGCTTGCGGTAGTTGTCGAAGTCGGCAGCGAGCCGGAGGTACGCGTCGTCGGCCGCAGGCGCCGGCTCCTCGGCCGGCGCCTCCTCCGCGACGGGCTCCTCGAGGGGCTCGTCGAGCGCGTCGAGCTCGGCCTCGACCTCGTGCGTGCGCCCCTCGTCCGTCACGCGGTCGTCCTCTCGTCCTCGTCGACGACCTCGTAGTCGGCGTCCTCGACGACCTCGTCGTCCGCCGCCGCCGCGCCGTTCGCGCCGCCGTTCGCCGATGCCTGCGCCTGTGCGCTCGCCTGCGCGTAGAGCACGTCGGCGAGCTTCCGCGAGGCCTCCTCGAGCGCCTGCGTCTTCGCCTGGATGTCGGCGAGGTCGCTCGACTCGAGGACGCCGCGCAGCTCCATGATGCGGCCCTCGATGGTCGAGGCGTCCGCCTCGTCGAGCTTGTCGCGGTGTTCCTTGAGCGTGCGCTCGGTCTGGTAGGCGAGATGCTCGGCGTTGTTGCGCGCGTCGACGAGCTGGCGGAGCCGGTGCGCCTCGTCCGCGTGCGCCTCGGCCTCGCTCATCATCCGCTTGATCTCGTCCTCGGAGAGGCCCGAGCCGCCCTCGATCCGGATCTGCTGCTCGTTCCCGGTGCCGAGGTCCTTCGCGGAGACGTTGATGATCCCGTTCGCGTCGATGTCGAAGCTGACCTCGATCTGCGGCATGCCGCGCATCGCCGGCGGGATCCCGACGAGCTGGAACTTGCCGAGCGTCTTGTTGTACATCGCCATCTCGGACTCGCCCTGGAGGACGTGGATCTCGACCGACGGCTGGTTGTCCTC
>DATMJW010000171.1:0-3585 GCA_035553355.1 Gaiellaceae bacterium
GAGCGGTACAACCTCCCGTTCGACCTCCGCGAGGTGGCCGCGAAGATCGGCTACCCGCTCTACATGAAGCCGTTCGACGGGGGCCAGTGGGTCGGCGTCACCCGCGTGCGCGACGACGCAGAGCTGCAGGCGGTGTACGACGCCTCCGGCGAGCGACTGATGCACCTGCAGGCGGCCGTCGACGAGTTCGACGTCTTCGCGCGCAGCCTCTCGATCGGTGCCGAGACGATGGTGATGCACTTCGACCCGGACCGGCCGCTCCACGACCGCTACCTCGTCGACCACGGCTTCCTGAGCGCGGAGCTCGGCGAGGAGGTCGTGACGATCAGCCGCCTCGTGAACGCGTTCTTCCGCTGGGAGTTCAACTCCTGCGAGACGATCGTGAAGGACGGCCGCGCGTATCCGATCGACTATGCGAACGCCTCACCCGATGTCTCGCTGACGAGCCTGCACTACTACTTCCCGTGGGCGATCCGGGCGCTCGTCCGCTGGACCGCGTTCTGCACGGTTACGCGGCGGCGCCCGCGGCTCGACCTGACGACGCGGGAGTACTTCGAGGTCGGCGACCGCGACGACCTCTCGTACGAGGAGAAGCTCGCGGAGTACCGGCGGCTCGCCGACGAGCACTTCGAGCGAGACGCGTACGAGGCGTTCTGCGCCGAGCACCTGGGGCATCTCGACGAGGCGCTCCTCGACTACGTCGAGGGCCGCGAGTTCGACGAGTTACTCGTCGAGACGGTGCGCAGCACGTTCCCCGCGCACGAGCACGAGTCGTTCGTCGCGCACTACCGCGGCCTGCTCGCGGCGTGGGCGCGCGACAACCGCGGCGACGGCTAGCCGAGCCGCTCCTTCGCGGCGGCGACGGCGGCGCGAACATCGGCAGGGCCCGGGGCATGGCGGGGCGCCGCAGGGGGCGGCGCGAACGTCCCTGCGCGCACCTGAGCCGCGACCGTCTCGTGCGCGTCGCGGAACGGCACACCCTCGCCGACGAGCGCCTCCGCCGCGTCGGTCGCGAGGAGGAGCGGATCCGAGGCCGCCGCCGCCAGCCGCTCCCGGTCGAGCTCGAGCCCGTGGACGAGGACCGACAGCGCAGCGAGCGCGCCGCGTACGTCGCGCCGCGCCGCGAAGACCGGCGGCTTGTCCTCCTGCAGGTCGCGGTCGTACGAGAGAGGGAGTCCCTTGACGACGGCGAGCAGCCCCGTCAGCCGCCCGATCGCCGTCCCGGCTTTCCCGCGGGCGAGCTCGGCGACGTCGGGGTTCAGCTTCTGGGGCATCATCGACGACCCCGTCGCCGCCTCCTCGGGCAGCCGCGCGAAGCCGAACTCGCTCGTCGTCCAGAGGACGAGCTCCTCGCCGATCCGCGAGAGGTGACCGAACAGGACGGCCACGGCGTAGAGGTAGTCGAGCGCGAAGTCGCGGTCGGCAACGGCGTCGAGCGAGTTACGGACGCCGCCCGGCTCGAGCGGCAGCGTCGACCCCGCGAGCGCCGCCGCTCCGAGCGGCGAGGGCTCCGCCTGCGCCCCGGCGAAAGCGAACCGCGCGAGGTCGCGCTCGAGCATCTCGACCCACGCGAGCAGGTGGTGCCCGACCGTCACCGGCTGCGCCCGCTGGAGGTGCGTGTAGCCCGGCATTGGCGTCTCCGCCTCCGCCTCGGCGCGGGCGAGCACGGCAGCGGCGAACGCGCGGATCCCGGCCGCCGCCTCGGCGCAGGCGTCGCCGACGTAGAGCCGGAACGCGGCCGCGACCTGATCGTTGCGCGACCGCCCCGCGTGGATCTTGCGGCCGACGCCGCCGAGCTTGCGCTCGATCAGCGTGTGGACGTCCTCGTCGCCCGGCTCCCACCTGAGCGCCCCGAGCACCGCCTCGACGTCGGCGACCTCGTCCGACGTGAGGAGGCCGGCCGCCTCCAGCCGCCGCGCGTGTGCGAGCGTCGCCGCGCAGTCGTACGGCAGCAGCTCCGCGTCTTCCGCACGGAGGAACTCCTCGACGGCCGGGTGGAGCCCCGTGCCGACGCGGCCGGCCCAGAGCGTCAAGCGCCTGCCTCCGCCTTCGCCTTCGCCATTGCCGCGAGGAGCTCCGTCTCGAGCGCGTGCAGCTTGATGAATCCCTCGGCCGCGGCGTGCGGGAACGTCTCCCCCTCGGCGTAGGAGGCGAGTGTCTCTGCGTAGAGCGCGTGCTCCGACCGGCGGCCGACGACGACCGCCGCGTTCGGCTGCAGCGAGAGCCGGACGTCGCCGGTCACCCGCTGCTGCGTCACCGCCACGAACGCGTCGATCGCCTCGCGGAGCGGGCTGAACCAGAGGCCCTCGTAGACGAGCTCCGTCCAGCGGACCTCGAGCGCCTTCTTCGTGCGCAGCTCGTCCTTCGTCAGGACGACGTCCTCGAGCGCCTTGTGCGCCTCGATCAGCGCGATCGCGGCGGGCGCCTCGTAGACCTCGCGGCTCTTGATGCCGACGACGCGGTTCTCGATCGTGTCGATGCGCCCGATCCCGTAGGCGCCCGCCTTCGCGTTCATAGCGGCGACGAGCTCCGCGAGCGGCAGCTCCTCTCCGTCGAGCGACACCGGGACGCCCTGCGCGAAGCCGACCACGACCTCGACAGGCGCGGGCGCCGAGAGCGGCGACGACGTCAGCGCGTAGACGTCCTCGGGCGGCGCGACCCACGGGTCCTCCAGGATCCCGGCCTCGATCGAGCGGCCGAAGAGGTTCTCGTCGATCGAGTACGGCGACGCCTGCGTGTGCGTGACGGGGATCCCGCGCGAGACGGCGTACTCGATCTCCGCCTCGCGCGTCCAGATCGTGTCGCGGAGCGGCGCGATCACGCGGACGCCGGGGTAGGTCGCCTTGAACGCGAGCTCGAAGCGCAGCTGGTCGTTCCCCTTGCCGGTGCAGCCGTGGACGACGGCCTCGGCCCCGACCTCCTCCGCGATTTGCGCGACGGCCTCCGCCACGACAGGACGCGAGAGCGCCGAGACGAGCGGGTAGCGCCCCTCGTAGAGCGCGTTCGTGACGATCGCCTTCGCGACCTGCTCCGTCGCGAACGCGTCCTTGCGGTCGACGAGCAGCACGTCGTCGGCACCGGCTGCCTTGCCGCGGACGAGGGAGGCCTCGAGGTCGAACTCCTGCCCCACGTCGACGAGGACGGCGATCACCTCGTCGAATCCGTAGTCCTCCTTCAGCCACGCGATCGCGCAGCTCGTATCGAGCCCGCCCGAGTAGGCGAGCGCGGCCGTTCTGCTCATGCTGCTCCTTCCGTCAGGTATGCCCGCAGCTCGTCCCGCAGCCTCGTGCCGGGGACGCCCGCGCGGGCGATGATCAGGATCGTGTTGTCGCCCGCGACCGTCCCGAGGACGAGCGGGTGGCCCGCGCGGTCGATCTCCTCCGCGAGCGCGCTTGCGAAGCCGGAGGGTGTCGTGACGACGACAAGGTTGCCGCTCGATTCGATCGCGAGCGCGACGCGGCGGAAGCTCGGGGCGAGGTCGTGCGCTACCGCGTCGCCGCGCGGCGCGTAGACGAGGCGACCGGTCGTGTCGCGCACCTTCACGAGCCCGAGCTCGCGGATGTCGCGCGACACCGTCGTCTGGAC
>DATMJW010000172.1:0-18957 GCA_035553355.1 Gaiellaceae bacterium
GGCCGTGGTCGGCGACCCGGCCGTGCCGCGCCCGATCTACACCGACCCGGAGATCGCGGCCGTCGGCCTCACCGAGGCGGGGCTGCCGACGGTGGCCTCGTGGCCGCACGCGTTCTCGGCGGCCACCTCGCCCTCGCGGAACGCGGTGTGCGCGAGCTGCCAGTAGCCGGCGCAGTCGCCCACCGCGTAGATGTGCGGGACGCTCGTGCGGCGGTGGTCGTCCGTCGAGATGCCCTTGCGCCGGTCGAGCTGCACGCCGAGCTCCTCGAGCCCGAGCCCCTCGACGACGGGCCCGCGGCCGACGGCGACGAGCATCAGGTCGGCCTGGAGCGTCTCGCCGTCGCCGTAGTGGACGGTGAGCTGCGAGCCGTCGTCCTCCACCTTCGTGCACTGCTTCCCGAGCTCGAGCCGGATCCCGCGCTTGCCGAACGCCTTCGCGAGCTCCTTCGCCGCGTCCGCGTCCTCCTGCGGGATCAGCGCGTCGAGCATCTCCACGATCGTCACCTCGCTGCCGAAGCGCTGGAAGATCGACGCGAACTCGCAGCCGATGATGCCGCCGCCCAGGATCACGAGCCGGCGCGGCACCTCCGTGGCGGCCAGGAGCCCCGTCGAGTCGACGCAGCGGGGCGAGTCGAGCCCCTCGATCGGCGGGCGCAGCGGGTACGAGCCCGTCGCGACGATGGCCGACTTGAAGGTGACGTCCTCGCCGCCCTCGACCGCGATCGTGTTCGCGTCCTTGAACCGCCCGGCGCCCTTCGCCCATTCGACGCCGTTCGCCTTGAAGAGGCCCGCGATGCCACCCGTCATCTGGGAGACGACCGCGTTCTTCCACTCCGACGCCGTCCCGAAGTCGAGCTCCGGCGCGCCGACGCCGACCCCCAGCTTCGCGAACGTCTCCTCCGCCTGGTGGAGCGCGTGGGCGGTCTGCACCCACGCCTTCGTCGGGATGCAGCCCACGCGCAGGCAGGTGCCGCCGAGCTCCGGCTCCTTCTCGATGCAGACGACCTTCGCCCCGAGCTGCGCCGCCCTGATCGCGGCCGTGTAGCCGCCGGGACCGCCGCCGAGGACGGCAACGTCACATTCCATCTCCAGCCAATCCTTTCGTCGCTAACCCGGCGGCGATGCTACCCGGGCCTTCATCGTCCACGCCTCGCTCCCCCGCTCCACCACCTCGAACCCGTAGCGCTCGTAGAGGTGCACCGAGGGGTTCTCGGGCGCGACGCTGAGGCTGACCTGCTCGTGCCCGTCCTGCTGCGCCCGCTCGAGCAGCGCCTGGAGGAGCTGCTCGCCGATCCCGCGGCCGCGCTTCGACGGCACGACGGCGATCGCGAGCTCCGGCGTCCGCTCGTCGACGAAGCCGTAGCCCGGCTCGTCCTCGGTGAAGAGCCGGTACCACGCGGCGCCGACGGGGAAGCCCCCCTCGATCGCGATCAGCGCCGTGTCGCCGGGGCGGCCCCACGCGCGCACGTAACGCGACACGCGTGACCCCGGCACCCGCTCGCGCCAGTAGAGGGCGTGCCGGAGCATGTCGCGCAGGAAGCGCGCGTCCTGCGGGCCGGCTCTGCGGACGAGCACGGCCACTACGTCAGCGACTGCGCGAGCTGGATCCGGTTGCCGTCCGGATCGAAGACGTCCACGAGGCGGATCTCCCCCGAGAGCTCGAAGACGACACCGACCTCGACGCCCGCGGCGCGCAACCGCTCGGCCTCTGCCTTCACGTCCTCGACGTCCACGTGCGCGACACCCGTCTCGCCCTCCTCCTGCGCCGGCTCGCCCTCGGCGACCGCGATCTCCATGCGGCCGTGCACGAGGCGCGCCCAGCGGTCCTCCCAGTCGACGAACGTCTCCTCGAAGCCGAGGACGTCCCGGTAGAAGGAGCGGGCGGCGTCCAGGTCGCGGACGCGGTACCAGACGGGCGCGATCACGCGCGCGAGCCTAACGCAGCTAGAGCGCGAGGGCGGGCTCTTCGAGCAGCTCCTTCACGGTGCGGAGGAACTCCGCCCCGTCGGCGCCGTCGATCGCGCGGTGGTCGCAGGTGATCGTCATCGTCACCGTCGGCCGCACGACCACCTCGCCGGCGACCGCGACCGGCTTCTCGAGCGTCGTGCCGACCGCGAGGATCGCCGCCTGCGGCGGGTTCAGCACCGCCACGAACTGGTCGATCCCGAACGGCCCGAGGTTCGAGATCGTGAAGGTGCCGTCCTCGAGGTCCGCGCGCTGCAGCTTCCCGTCGCGGGCGCGGGAGACGAGGTCGGCGCGCGCCGCCGCGATCTCCGCGATCGTGAGCCGGTCGGCGTCGCGGATCACCGGCACGATCAGCCCGTTCGGCGCCGCGACGGCGACGCCCACGTGCGCGTACGGGAAGCGGCGGATGCTCTCGCCCGTGAAGTGCGCGTTCACGGCGGGGTGGCGAACGAGCGCCGCGGCGACGACCTTCGTCAGCAGGTCGCCGACCGTCGGCTTCGCCTCGCCCTCGCGGAGCCGCGCGACGAGGCGCTCGCGCAGCTCGAGCGCGCGCGTCATGTCCGCGTCGACGGTGAGCTGGAAGACCGGCGCCTGCCACGCCTCCGTGAGGCGGCGCGCGATCGTCTTCCGGGTGGACGTGAGCGGGATCTCCTCGACCGCACCGGGAGCGGGTGCGGTCGCCCGGCCGGCGGGCGCGGCGGCCGCCGGCTGCGCCTGCGCGCGCTCGACGTCCTCCGCCACGATCCGTCCCTCGGGGCCGGTGCCGCGCACCTGCGCGAGGTCGATTCCTTTCTCGCGCGCGAGCCGGCGCGCGAGCGGCGACGCCTTGACGCGGGCGTCGGCGCGCGGCTCCGGCTGCGCCTCGGCCGTCTCCTGCGCCGCGGTCGCGGCCGCGGCGCGCGCTCCCTCGGCGTAGTCCTCCTCGCGCTCCTCGGCCTCCATCGGCCGCTCGGCGGTCGTCTCGGGTGCGTCCTTCGGCGGCGCGCCGTTCGTCGAAGCGCCACCGCCGTCGAGCGCCGGCACGTCCTCGCCCTCCTTGCCGATGAACGCGATCGTCCGGCCGACCTCCACCTCGCCCGAGTCGACGACGATCTTGAGCAGCACGCCGTCGGCCTCGGCCTCGACCTCCTGCGTCACCTTGTCGGTGTCGAGCTCGTAGAGCGGCTCGCGCTTCCCGACCGGCTCGCCCTCCTTCTTCAGCCAGCGGACGATCGTGCCGGACTCCATCCCCTGGCCGAGCCGCGGCAGCTTGACCTCGGTCGCCACGGTCTAGGCGCTCCGGGCGACGGTGCGGCGCACCGCCTCGAGGACGTCGGCGGCGTGCGGCACCGCCCACTGCTCCATCGCGGGCGCGAACGCGAGCGGCGCGAACTTCGCGCCGACGCGCTCGATCGGCGCGTCGAGGTAGTCGAAGGCCCCGTGCTGGATCACGGCCGCGATCTCGGCGCCGATGCCGCCGCGCGTGACCGCCTCGTGCGCGGTGACGACGCGGTTCGTCTTCTGGACCGAGCGGATGATCGCCTCCTCGTCGAGCGGCAGCAGCGTGCGCGGGTCGATCACCTCGACCGAGATCCCGTCCTGCTCCGCCTGCTCCGCCGCCTTCAGCGCCTCCGGGACCATCCGCCCGATCGCGACGACGGTCACGTCCGTTCCCTCGCGCATCACGCGCGCCTTCCCGAACGGGATCGGCTCGATCTCCTCTGGCACCTCGCCCTTCAGCGGGTAGAGCAGCCGGTGCTCGAAGAAGACGACGGGGTTGTCGTCGTAGATCGAGCTCCAGAGGAGGCCGCGGACGTCCTCCGGGGTCGAAGGGAACGCGACCTTGAGGCCCGGCACGTGGACGAACCACGACTCGAGCTGCTGCGCGTGCTGCGCGCCGGGGCTCCACCCCGCGCCGCCCTGCGTGCGCACCGTGATCGGCACCTTCAGCTGCCCGCCCGACATCGTGCGGTGCTTCGCCGCCTGGTTCACGAGCTGCTCCATCGAGAGCGTCAGGAAGTCCTGGTACATGATCTCGACGACGGGGCGCATCCCTTGCATCGCTGCGCCGATCCCGGCGCCGACGATCGCCATCTCGGAGATCGGGGTGTTGCGGACGCGGTCGGGGCCGAACTCGTCGAGCATCCCCTGCGTGACGCCCATCGAACCGCCCATCTCGGCGATGTCCTCGCCCATGATGAACACGTCCTCGTCCTGGCGCATCGCCTGCGACAGCGCGTCGCGGACGGCCTCGCGGTAGGTCAGCTCAGGCATAGACGTACTTGAGCGCGTCCTCCGGCGCCGGATCGGTGCCGTCCTTCGCGAACTCGACCGACGTCTCGACGATCTCGTTGATCTCGGTGTCGAGGGCGTTGAAGTCCTCGTCGGAGAGGTCGAGGCGGCGGCGGAGGAGCTCGATCGGGTCCTTCGTCTCCCGCACCTCGGCGATCTCCTCCTTCGTCCGGTACACCTGCGGGTCGCCGATGTAGTGGCCGACGAGCCGGTAGGTGCGGACGTTGAGGAAGACCGGGCCCTCGCCGGAGGCGGCGTGCTCGCGCGCCTCGCGCGTGGCGGCATAGACGGCCTCGACGTCCTGCCCGTCGACGTTGATCGCGCGCATGCCGAACGCGACGGCGCGCTGCGAGAAGTCCTCGATCGGCGCGTGCTGGTGGAGCGGCGTCGACTCGGCCCAGCCGTTCATCTCGAGCACGAAGAGCGCGGGGACCTTCCAGAGCTGCGCGAGGTTGAGCGACTCGTGGAACGTGCCGGTGTTCGTCGCGCCGTCGCCGAAGAACGCGACGCACACGTGCGGCTGCTTGCGGAACTTGTAGGCGAGCGCGGTGCCGGTGACCTGCGGCAGCCCGCCGCCGACGACGGCGTTCGCACCGAGCATCCCGTTCTCGACGTCGTAGAGGTGCATCGAGCCGCCGTAGCCGCGGGAGCAGCCCTCGAGCTTCCCGTAGAGCTCGGCCATGAGCGCGTTCGGATGCGTCCCCTTCGCGAGCGCGTGGCCGTGCGCGCGATGCGTCGACATGATCGTGTCGTCGGGCTCGAGCGCCGCCATTACGCCGACCGCGACCGCCTCCTGACCGATCGCGACGTGGAGGAAGCCCGGCAGCTCGCCGGCGCGGAAGCGCTCCTCGACCTTCTCCTCGAAGCGCCGGATGAGCAGCATCTCGCGCAGGAGCTCGCGCAGCCGTTCGTCCGAGAGCGCCGCGCCGGACGCCGTTCTGTCTTCGACCTTCGCCATGGAGGCTCATTTAAGCTGACGGCCGTGACCCTGGTCGAACAGTGGCGGCGAATCGAGGCGGAGCTGCCGTCGGGGTGGGCGGAGGCGCGGCTCTCGCTGCTCCTCGCGGACGAGGGACAGACGGCGCGCGCGGCGTCGCTGCTCGGCCCTGCGAGCCCGGGCCGCTCGGGCGCCACGTTCCTCTTCGGCACGTCTCGGCGCGGTGGGGCGGTCGGGCCCGAGGCGGTGCGCCGGTTGCTGCGCCGGCTCGACGAGGCGCGCATCCGCGGCACGCTCGCCGTCGTCTCGACCGCGGAGGCGCCCGAGCCGGAATCCGTCGTCGCCTCGACGCTGGAGGAGGCGTGGCGGACGACGCTCGCGACCCTCCCGCCCGACTGGAGCGACCTCCTCTGCGAGGTCGAGGTGCCGTCGTCGGACCAGATCGCGCGCGTCGCGCTCCTCTTCTCCCCGCTCAACCCGTCGCGGCAGACGGGGCGGCTGGCACTCCGCTTCCGCTGCGCGCGCCGCTTCGGCTACGGCGCGTCGGCCGAGATGGTTCGCCGCTGCTTCGCCCGCGCCGACGCGGAGGGGCTGCGGGGGCAGG
Source organism: Gaiellaceae bacterium (assembly GCA_035553355.1). Taxonomy (GTDB): domain Bacteria; phylum Actinomycetota; class Thermoleophilia; order Gaiellales; family Gaiellaceae; genus Gaiellasilicea. The sequence goes on from DATMJW010000172.1 coordinate 5,778, forward strand.
TGCGCGTGCTTCGCGCGCTCTCCGACACGCACAACGTGGCGACGCAGGGGCCGGTGTGGCAGGTCGAAGGGAAGTCGATGTGAGCGATCCCGTCTCGTGGCTCGTGATCGAGAAGGGCTGGGCGGTCGTCGGGAGCGACGGGAGTGACCTCGGCACCGTCGACGAGGTCGTCGGCGACACCGGCAAGGACATCTTCAACGGGCTCGCCGTCTCACCCGGGCTGATGCGCTCGGCGCGCTACGTGCCGTCGGAGAACGTGACGTCGATCGTCGAGGGCCGCGTCGAGCTCGACCTCGACGCGGACGCGTTCGCCGCGACGGCCGAGCACGGCGAGGTGCCGGAGGCGCGCCGCGTGCGCCACGACACCACCGACCTCACCTGACACGCCTCCACCGGCCGCCCACCCGGCCGCCGCGGCCGTGTCCTTTGCTTAAAGCACCGGCCGTGGCCGAGAGAGCCATGTCTTGCGCTCGATCCCGCGGTGCGAGCGCGGTTGCGGCGCGCGCGGATCGCAGCCGCGGCGGCGCCGCAGTGGCCGCAACGGACGGTCGCGTGCTTAGAGCACCGGACGTGGCCGGTCAGGACAGCTCGCGGGCGAGGGCGGCGGCGTCGGCGTTCGTGCGCGCGACGACGAGGCAGGTGTCGTCGCCGGCGAGCGTGCCGACGACGAGCGGATGCTCGGCGCGGTCGAGCGCCCTCGCGACCGCGCCCGCGGCTCCGACCTCCGTCCGGACGACGACGATGTTCTGCGCGGCCGTCACCTCGCGGCGCGCCTGCGCGAGGATCGCCGCGAGCGCTTCGCGAGGATCGGCCCGCCTGCGCCCCGGCAACTCGTAGCGCGGCCGCCCGAACGCGTCCTCCACCTTCTCGACGCCGAGCTCGCGGAGGTCGCGCGAGAGCGTCGCCTGCGTGACCGCGCACCCTGCCGCAGCGAGCACCTCCTGCAGCTCGAGCTGCGTCCCGATCCGGCGGCGCGCGATCACGCTCGCGACGAGCCGCTGCCGGTCCTCCTTCCGCAGCTCGCGCTCGCCGCTCGACACGGAGGCAGCTTACGGCGCCGTCCGGCTCGCGAGGTTTGCCGAAGCCTGGCCATGGCAACCTCAGCCGCATGCTGCGGAAAGTGCTCTGGACTGCGCTCTACGGCGTCATCGGCGCCGTCGCGACCATGGTCGCCCGCCGCGCCGCGTCCGGGATCTGGCGCGTGGCGACGGGCGAGCAGCCGCCGGCGAAGCGATGACCGAGGCAGCGAACGGGAACGGCGGCAAGGGCGATGCCCTCGTCGAGAAGGGCGCCGAGAAGCTCGAGCGGCTGTCGCGGAAGGCCGCTGCGAAAGGCGGCCTCGCCGGGAAGCTCGCCGGCGAGCTCGCCGAGGACGCCTCGTTTCTGCGCCGGCTCAAGCCGTCCCTGATGGCCGCACGCGCGAAGGGCGAGCTTCCGAAGGACGCACCGCCCGGATCGACGCCGCGCGCGCCCTCGGGGCCGCAGCTCGGCGCGCGACGCGCACCGAACGCGCCCCGCAAGGGCGGGAGACCGTTCGTCGTCGTGGGCGCCGCGTTCGCCGCGGGGATCGCGCTCGCGAAGGCGATCGACTGGAGGGGACATGCGCACCCCCGCCGCTGACGAGCAGGCCACGATGGGTGGGGCGAACGGCGCCAAGGCCGGCGTCGGCAGCGCGGCGAAGCAGGTCGCCGAGCACGCGAGCGCGCTCGCGCGGCTCGAGCTGGAGCTCGCCGGGCTCGAGCTGAAGAAGAAGGCCGGCGCCCTCGGCGCAGGAGCCGGGCTCGGCATCGGCGCGGCGATCGTCGGGCTCTTCGGCCTCGGCTTCCTGCTGACGACGATCACCGCCGCACTCGCGATCGTCCTCGACCTGTGGCTCGCGCTCCTGATCATGACCGTCCTCCTCTTCGGGCTCGCCGCCGTCCTCGGTCTCGCGGCACTCGGGAAGTTCAAGCGCGGCACGCCGCCGGTCCCCGAGCAGGCGATCGCGGAGGCGAAGAAGACGACCGCTGCGATCGGGAGCAATGGCTAGCTCGGCGCACACGAACGGGCGCACCCCCGACGCCGTCCGCCGCGACATCGAGCGCGAGCGCGAGCAGCTCGCGCAGGCGGTCGAGGAGCTGCGCGAGGGGCTCGGCGAGGCGACAGACGTCGCCGGGAAGATCCGCGAACGGCTGCCGGTCGTCGCCGCGGGCGCGCTCGGCGCCGGCTTCTTCCTCGCGGGCGGGATCGGCGCGACGATGCGCTTCCTCGCCCGCAAGGGTCGCGAGCACTAGTGGCGCAGCGGTCGGAGACCGCGCGGATCGGACGGCTGCCGGCGAGTCCCCGCCGGCTCTCGCGCGGTGAGTGGATCGCCGTCTTCAAGCGGTCCTTCACCGAGTTCCTGGGCGACGACTGCATGGGGCTCGCGCAGCAGATCGCGTACAGCTCGCTGCTCGCGTTCTTCCCGGCGATGGTCTTCCTCGTCGGGCTGCTCGACCTCGTGAACGCCTACGACGCCCTCCGCGACTTCATGGCGCCGATCGCACCCGGAGCGGTCCTCGAGACGATCGACACGCTGCAGCGGGACACCTCGAAATCGACCTCCGTGCTCGCGTTCGTGATCGGCGCCGCCGGGGCCACGTGGGCGGCGAGCGGCGCGATGGGATCGGTCGTCAAGGCGGTCAACCGCGCGTACGACCGCGTGGAGACGCGGCCGTTCTGGAAGACGCGGCTCGTGTCGATCACGCTCGTCGTGCTCACGGGGCTGACGACCGCGGGCCTGCTCCTCCTGATCGTCTTCGGCGGCCCGCTCGGCGAGGCGCTCGCGAGCTACGCCGGCCTCGGCGGCGCCTTCCACTGGGTCTGGAACGTCCTCCGCTGGCCGATCGCGTTCGTCGCCGTCCTCCTCTTCTTCGCGATCGTCTACTACCTCGCTCCGAACACCGACGTCCGGACGTGGAAGTGGGTGACGCCCGGGTCGGTCGTCGCCTCGGTCGGCTGGCTCGTGCTCTCGGCGCTCTTCGCGCTCTACACGAGTCTCTCCGACTCCTACTCGAAGACCTACGGCGCACTCGCGAGCGGCGTCGTCCTGATGCTGTGGCTCAACTATTCGGCCTTCGCGCTCCTGTTCGGGGCGGAGCTGAACGCAGAGCTCGACAACGAGGCGGAGATGCACGCTGCCGGTGGCCGCGACGCCGGGCTCGTCAAGCCGAGCCGCCGGACGAGCGGCTAGCGAACGGTCAGCGTCCGGCGCAGCTTCTGCGGCGCGCGGTCGGAGAAGAACGTCAGCTTCCCGCGCCGCAGCGTCACCTTCCACGTCGTCGTGCCGACGCCCGCGACCGTCGTGCGGCGGTCGATGCCGGGGCCGACGAGGTGGACGTTGTGGAGCTTCGACCGATCGCGGACGGTGATCGTGTAGGTGCCGGCGGCCACGCCCTGGAGGTGGTGTCCGGCCGCCGACGCGAGCGAGATCGCGTTGCCCGGACCCACAGTCGCAACGAGGCGCTTCGGTGCAGCCGGCGGCGGCGACGGCGCGGGCGCGGCGGGCGGGTTCCCGACGGTGAAGGTGCCGCGCATCGACGACGGGTGCGGGTCGCAGACGAACGTGTAGCGGCCGTCGCGGAACGTGACGGTCCAGGTGGACGTGCCGGTACCGGCGACATCCGTCGCGCGGTCGACGCCGGGGCCGAAGAGGTGGAAGTTGTGCTCGTCGGACAGGTCGCGGACCGAGATGTCGTACGTGCCGGGTTCGATCTTCGCGACGGCTGCGCCGGACGCGTCTGCGAGTGAGATCGTGAAGCCGGGGCCGACGGTCGCGACGAGGCGTGGGTTCTCGGCCCGCGCCGCCCCCGGGAGGAGGAGCGCGAGCGCTGCGAGGAGCACGAGAAGCGGCCGGACGGGCATCTCGAACGACTCTACGCGACGGGACCGCGATCGGATTGCGGCGGCGCGCGAACGGGAGCGGGGCGGCTCTCGCCGCCCCGCTCTCCGTTCCCGCTGTCTATCGCCCCGCGCCGGCTAGCTCTGGCGCCGGAGCGTCAGGCCCGCTGCGAGGAGACCGAGGCCGACGAGCGCCACGACCCACACCGGCATCCCGGTGAACGGCAGCTCTGCCGCGGCGACGCTCCGGCCGAGCCGACTCGTCGCGCCGAGGACGCCGCCGCCGTTCTCGCGCTCCGGCTGCGACTTCACGGGCGACTGAGCGCCCAGCACGCCGCCGGCAGGCGCCTTCACCTTCGCCGCCTTGCCGACGGTCACCGTCTGAGCCGGGATCGTCACCGCTGCGCCGGCGACCGTCGTCGTCTGACCGGGGATGGTCACGGTCTCACCGGGGAGCGTCACCGTCTGCCTCGCGAGCGTCACGGTGGTCGTCTGACCCGGGGTCACCGACTGGCAGTTCCCCGCGACCTCGACCGTCCGCGTCACCGTCTGGTCGGGGACGATGATGTCGTCCGGGTGCTTGCTGCGGTCGTAGTGCGCCGAGTTCTTCGACGGCCGGATGAAGACGTACGGGTTCGTCTTCGACCCGGTCTTGTGGAAGACGCCGCCCGGGACGATCTCGGTGATCGTGCGGGTGACGGGCGGGCACGCGGCCTGCGTCGTCGTCGTGCCCGTCGTGGTCGTGCCGGTCGTCGTCTGCGTCGTCGTGGTCGCAGGCGTCTGCGCAGCCGGCACGACGCAGCCCGCGTTGAAGATCGCCTGGGTCGTCGCGTTCCAGTTCTGCGAGTAGGTCGTGCCCTTGTAGGTGTACGGCGGGATGATGTCCTCGCCGCCCTGATGGCCCATGTGGCCGTTGAAGACGCCCGAGATCGACGGCGTGATGCGGACGTACGGGTTCGAGGACGAGCCCGTCGCGTGGCAGATCGTGTGCTTGTGGCTCATGCCCTTGTCGAGGTCGGTGCCGCTGCTCGTCGCCTTGTACGAGCCCGACTGCTTTGCGGCCTTCACCGGCTTCGACGGCTTCGACGCCTTCGCCGGCTTCGCGGCCTGCGGCGCCGGGGACGACTGCACGGGCTTCGCCTTCGCGGGCTTGGCCGCCTTCGCCGGCTTCGGCGCCTGCGCGGGCTTCGCCGCCGGCTGGGTCGCCTTCGCCGCCTTCTGCTCGGCCTTCTCCGCCTTCTTCTCGCTCTTCGCCTCCTGCTTCGCGGCCGGCGCCGGCTGCTGCTGCGCAGGCTGCGGCTGCGGCGCGGCGGCCGGCTGCTCCTCGGCCTTCTTCACCTGTCCGGGCGCGTTCCCGGAGCTCCCGGGCGCGTCGTCCTTCGGCTTGTCGCCGGCGAACGCCGTCCCCGCGAACACCGCCGAGCACAGCATCAGCGCTGCGAGGCGGGCGAGTGTCTTCGTCGACTTCATGTTCGTACGTCCCCCCAGTTCGTCGTCGGGATTTGCTGCCGTGAAAACGCGGTTGCAACCGATTCGGTTACGCGTTTCGCGCGATAAAGCACGAGCCGTGCGCGCAAACGGCGTACACTCGGGCTGCTGTGGCCCTGCCCAGAAACGCCAAGGTGGAGCTCATCCGCGGGGTGCCGCTCTTCGCCCGCTGCACGCGCGCGGAGGTGGCCGAGGTCGCGAAGATCGCCGACGAGGTCGACGTCGCCGACGGCAAGGAGCTCACGCGCGAGGGCGATCAGGGGCGCGAGTTCTTCGTCCTGCTCGAGGGGAGCGCCGTCGTCCGCCGCGGGGGGAGGAAGGTCAACACACTCGGCCCCGGGGACTTCTTCGGCGAGATCGCGCTCGTGTCGCGGTCGCCACGCACGGCAACGGTGACGACGACGGCGCCGTCGCGGCTGCTCGTCATCACCGCGGCGAGCTTCCGGAGCCTGCTCGACCACTCGCCGCGGATCCAGCTGCGGATCCTCGAGGCGCTCGCCGACCGCCTCGCGCCGACGACGCTCTAGCGCGTCAGCGCGTCACGCGCGCAGCTCGGCGCCGTGCCGCTCCTGCAGAGCGGCGACGATCCGGTCGCGGATCGGCGCCACGTCCTCGTCCGTCAGCGTGCGCTCCGGCGATCGGAACTCGACCCGGAACGCGAGCGACTTCTTCCCCGCCGGGATCGGCGGCTCGCGAAAGTCGCTCAGGAAGCGGATCGCTCCGAGCGCCGTCCCTCCGGCCTCGCGTGCGGTCGCGAAGACCGCGGCGGCGGGCACCGCGACGTCGATGACGACGGCGAGATCCTGCTTCACCGCGGGGAACGTGATCACGTCCTCGTACTCGACCCGTTCCGGCGCGTCGGCGAAGAGCGTCGCGAGATCCAGCTCGAAGATCCCCCAGCGGCCGTCGGCGCGCGAGGGGTGGAGCTCGCCGAGCCAGCCGGCACCCGTCGTCGCCGCCCGGCCGGGACGAAGGTGCGGCACCTCGGCGCGTTCGACCTCGAGCGGGAGCTTCAGCACGTCGTAGACGGCCTCGACCGCGCCCTTCGCGCGGGCGTATCCACCCTCGACGACGCCGGCGACGCGCAGCCGCTCGTCGGGGAGCGCCCCGCCCTGCGGGAGGTACACGCGCGCGATCTCGAAGAGCGCGACGGCGTCGTTGCCGACGTCACGGTTCCGCGTCGCCGCCTCGACGAGCCCGTGCAGCAGCGTCGTTCGGAGCGACGCCTGGTCGCCCATCGGCTCCGGGAGTGTGAGGCCGTCGGGCTCGGTCTGCGCCGGCACGAGCGAGGGGGTGTACGCCTCGGCGAACCCCGCCGCCACGAGCGCGTCCTCGACCCGCCGCCGCAGCCGCTGCTCCCGCGTGAGCGCGCCGAACATCTCGCGCCGCCGCGGCAGCGTGAACGGCACGTCGTCGAGACGCACCCGCGCGATCTCCTCGATCACGTCGACCTCGCGGGTGACGTCGCGGGCGCGCCAGGAGGGGACGGTGACGGCGAAGTCGTCGGCGACCTCGAAGCCGAACCGGCGCAGCAGCGCGGCCTGCTCCGCCGGCGGCGTCGCCACCCCGAGCAGCGCGTCGGTTCGTTCCGGCCGGAGCCTGACCACCGGCCGGTCGGGTAGCTGCGCGTGCTCGTCGGTGTGCCCCACCCAGCGCGCGCCCGCGAGCTCGACGAGCAGCTGCGTCGCGTACGCCGCGGCCTGAGCGGCGAGGTGCGGGTCGACCCCCTTCTCCCAGCGGTTCGAGCCCTCCGTGCGGAGCTTGAGCCGCTCCGAGCTGCGGAGCAGCGCGACCGGCTCGAAGTTGGCGGCCTCGAGCAGGACCTCGCTCGTGTCTTCACGCACCTCCGTCTCCTCGCCGCCCATGATCCCGGCGAGTGCGACGGCGCGCTCCGCGTCCGCGATCACGAGGTCGCGCTCGTCGAGCTCGCGCAGCGTGCCGTCGAGGGTCCGCAGCGTCTCGCCGCGGCGCGCGCGCCGAACGACGACACGCCCCTCCGCGAGCTTCGCGCGGTCGAACGCGTGGAGCGGGTTCCCGAGCGCGTGCATGACGTAGTTCGTCACGTCGACGACGTTCGAGATCGGCCGCATCCCCGCCGCGGTCAGCCGCGCGCGGAGCCACGGCGGCGAGGAAGCGACGCGGACGTCGGTGAACGCCCGCCCGATGTACCGCGGGCAGCCGTCCACGTCCTCGATCCGCACGTCCACCTTCTCGTCGGCAGCGCGGTCGGGATCCGTCCCGGGCATCGCGGCGAGCTCGAGCTCCCAGAGCGCCGCGATCTCGCGCGCGAGCCCGTAGACGGAGAGGAGATCGACGCGGTTCCCGGTCGGCTCCACGTCGAGGATCGTCTCCGTGAGCGGCAGGACGTCGGCGAGCGGCGTGCCGGGCTCCGCCTCCGGGAGCACCATGATGCCGCTGTGGTCGGTGCCGAGCTCGAGCTCGCGCTCGCTCAGGATCATCCCGCGCGAGACTTCGCCGCGGAGCTTGGCCTCTCCGAGCGGCTGGTCGGCGCCGGGGAGCCGGGCGCCGGGGAGCGCGACGGCCACGGTTGCGCCGGCGCCGAAGTTCCACGCGCCGCAGACGATCTGCCGCGGCTCGCCCTCGCCGACGTCGACGCGGCAGAGCTGCAGCCGGTCGGCGTTCGGGTGCTTCCCGGCCTCGACGACGCGACCGACCCGGAAGAGGGCGAGGTTCCCGTCTGCGTCCACGGGGCCGCGCTCCTCGATCGTGTTGATCTCGGCCGTCGAGACGCTGAGCCGGTCGGCGAGCTCGCGGACGGGCATCGGGAGCGGGACGTAGTCGCGCAGCCACGTCAGCGGGACGCGCATCAGAACTGCCTCAGCACGCGGAGGTCGTTCTCCCAGAACGGGCGCAGCCCCGGGACGGCGTGGCGCAGCTGCGCCGTCCGTTCGAGCCCCATCCCGAAGGCGAAGCCCGTCCAGCGCTCGGGGTCGTAGCCGACGGCCTCGAAGACGGCGGGGTCGACCATGCCCGCGCCGCCCATCTCGAGCCACCCGGAGTGTTTGCAGACGCGGCAGCCCTCGCCGTCGCAGAGAGGGCAGGAGACGTCCGGCTCGATCGAGGGCTCGGTGAAGGGGAAGTAGTGCGTGCGGAAGCGGACGCGGCGGTCGGGGCCATAGAGGGCACGCATCACGTGCAGCAGCGTGCCCTTCAGGTCTGCGAGCGACAGGTTCTCGTCGACGGCGAGGCCCTCGAACTGGTGGAAGATCGTGAAGTGCGTCGCGTCGATCGTGTCGCGGCGGTAGACGCGGCCGATCGAGACCATGTAGAGCGGCGGCTCGCGCTCCTCCATCAGGTGGATCTGCGACGGCGACGTCTCCGTCCGGAGCAGGCGGTCGGCGTCGAAGAAGAAGGTCTGGCGGGGTGAGCGCGCGTGGTGCCAGTCCGGGAACGCGAGCTTGTCGAAGTTGTACTCGACGGTCTCGACCTCGCGGTCCTCGCGCACCTCGTAGCCGAGGCCGACGAACGCGTCCTCGACCGTCCGGCGGATCTGCGTGATCGGGTGGAGGTGCCCCAGCGGCGGCCGCTCCCCGGGCAGCGTGACGTCGAAGTCGTCGTCGCCGCCGAGCGCCGCAGCCGCAAGCTCCTGCCGCCGCGCGGCAAGCGCGTCCTCGATCGCCGCGCGCGCCGCGTTCAGCGCGATCCCGCGCTCGCGATCGCGCACCTCGCGCAGCGCGAGCTTGAGCTCGCTCTTGCGGCCGAGGTAGCGCACGCGGAGCTCCTCGAGCTCGTCCTCGCTCGCTGCGGCCGCGATCGCGGCGACGGCCTCCGCCTTCAGCGCCTCGGCGTCCACGGCGGCGAGACTACCTCTCCTGCCCGTCGTTCCTCCTCGGTCGTCGGTACGGGACGGGGGCGCCCCGACTCGGCCGGAGGTGCGGCTACGCGCGTGCCGCCCCGGCGAGCCGGGGCCGCGTAAACAGGTGCCGCGCGTGCGTCATCGCCTGTAACGATAGCCCCGTGAGCGACTACGACGCGTTCGCCCCCGTGTACGACAGGTGGTCGGCGCACATGACCGACGACGTCGCGTGGTACGTCGAGCTCGCGCTCGAGGCGGACGGGCGGGTCGTCGAGCTCGCGGTCGGCACGGGGCGCGTGGCGGTGCCGGTGGCACAGGCGCTCGGGCGGCCGGTGATCGGGATCGACCGCTCGCCGGCGATGCTCGCGGGAGCGCGGGCGCGTGCCGAGGCGGCAGGCGTCGAGCTCGACCTGCGGCTCGCCGACATGCGGGAGTTCGAGCTCGAGGAGCCGGCGGCGCTCGTGACGTGCCCCTTCCGCTCGCTCCTCCACCTGCCGACGTGGCGCGACAAGCGGCGGGTGTTCGAGCGCGTCGGCGCGAACCTGCGGCCGGGCGGCCGGTTCGCGTGGAACGCCTTCGTCTTCGACCCGCACATCGCGGCCCGCAACGACGGCCGTCACGACGTCGCGAACGGGGTCGGCCATCACGTCCACCAGCGGCCGCACGACAACCGCATCGACCTCGTCCTCGACACGGGCGCGAGCGTCTCGCTCTGGTGGGCGACGAAGTCCGAGTGGGAAGGCCTGATCGAGATTGCGGGTCTCGAGGTCGAGGCGCTCTACGGCGGCTTCGCGCGCGAGCCGTTCGACGAAGCGGCGCGCGAGTTCGTGTGGGTGGCGCGGAAGCCGCTGTGAGGGCGACGCCCCTGGGGGCCACCACTCCTCCACCCCACTTCGAGCATATCGAGCAAGCCGTCGCAGGTCCGTGCCGACTCCGTCACCGATGAGTGAAAACGCGTCGCCGTACGACGCGATCGCGCGGCTCTATGACCCGTGGAGCGCGAGCGTGACCGAGGACGTCGCCTTCTACGTCGAGGAAGCGGTCGCGGCCGGCGGCACCGTGGTCGAGCTCGCGTGCGGGACGGGCCGGATCACGATCCCGATCGCGCAGGCGGGTGTCCGCGTGGTCGGCGTCGACGCGTCCCGCGGCATGCTCGAGGTCGCCCGCGAGCGGGCGGCCGAGGCCGGCGTCGCAGACCTCGTCGACCTGCGCCACGGCGACCTTCGCGAGCCGCCGGTCGGCGAGCGCGTCCCGCTCGTCCTCGTCCCGTTCCGCTCCCTCCTCCACATGACGACGGAGGCCGACCGCGAACGCGCGCTCTCGGCGGCGCACGACCTCCTGCTCCCCGGCGGGCGCCTCGTCTTCGACGTCTTCGCGCCGAGCCACGACGACGTCGAGGCGACGCACGGCCGCTGGCTCGAGCGCGAGCCGGGCATCTTCGAACGCGCCGACTGGGACGAGGGAGCGCGCACGCTGACGCTCTCCGTCCGCCGCGGTGCCGACGCCTCGACGATGGTGCTCGCATGGCTCTCGCCGCTCGAGTGGCGCCGCCTGCTCGAGCGCGCCGGCTTCGAGGTGGAGGCGCAGTGGGGGTGGTTCGACCGTCGCCCGCACCGGGGCGAGGAGGACTTCGTGTTCGTCGCGCGGCGCCCGTAGCCGTTGCCGCCGTCCTGCGCGGGCGGTAGCGTCGCGCCGATGACGCTCTGGATCGTGCTCGCGGTCGTGGCGCTGCTCGTCGTCGCCCTCGTCCTCCTCTACAACCGGCTCGTCCGGCTCCGGAACCGCGTCGAGAACGCGTGGGCACAGGTGGACGTCCAGCTGCGCCGCCGCTACGACCTGATCCCGAACCTCGTCGAGACGGTGAAGGGATACGCCGCGCACGAGCGCGGGACGTTCGAGGCGGTGACGGAGGCACGCACGCGCGCGCAGGCGGCGACGACGGTGACCGGCCAGGCGCAGGCGGAGAACATGCTGAGCCAGGCGCTCGGCCGCCTCTTCGCCGTCGCGGAGGCATACCCCGAGCTGCAGGCGGACGAGAACTTCCGGCAGCTGCAGGACGAGCTCGCCCAGACCGAGAACCGGATCGCGGTTTCCCGCCAGGTCTACAACGACACCGTGCTGACGTACAACAACGCGATCCAGACGGTGCCGGGCCTCCTCGTCGCCGGACCGCTCGGGTTCGTCAAGCGCGACTTCTTCGAGGCCGAGGACGCGGTTCGGGAGGCACCACGCGTCGCGTTCTAGCCGGCGTCGCGCTCCTCGCGACGCTCGCGCTCGCGCCGCCCGCAGGCGCACAGTCGTTCGACCTACCGAGTGCCGACGTCGTCGTGCGGGTGCAGACGGACGGGTCGCTCGTCGTCGACGAGAGCATCACGTTCGCCTTCACGGGCGCCTTCAGCGGCGCGTTTCGCGAGATCCCGCTCCGCGAGGACGAGCTGATCGACGAGGTGGCGGTCTTGGAGGGGCCGGTCGAGTTTCGACCGGGCGCGTCCGCGGAGATCGGCTCCGCCGGCGCGCCGAACACGTTCGGGACGACGCGCACCGACGGAGGCCTCCGGATCGTGTGGCACTACTCGGCCGCCGACGAGGCGCGCACCTTCCGCATCCACTACCGGCTCCGCGGCGTTGCCGTCGCCCACGACGACGTCGTCGACGTGAACCTGAAGGTCTGGGGTGACGAGTGGCGCGTCCGCCTCGCGCGGCTGACGGCGACGCTCGTCGCGCCCGCGCCGGTCGAGCGCGCCTGGGGCCACCCGGTCAGCGTCCGCGGCGACGTCACCCTCGACGGCGAGAACGTCCGCCTGCGGGCGCTCGACGTCCCCGCCGGCCGGTTCGTCGAGCTGCGGGCGCTCGTCCCCCGCGACGCGTTCGCTTCGACCCTCGGCATGCGGGTCGAGGAGGGCCCTGCGCTCGCGCGGATCGTCGCGGAGGAGCAGGCGGACGCGGCCGCGTACGAGCGCGACCGCGCGCGGCTCGACCGCGCCCTCGCGGACCCGCTCGTGCCGTTGCTCGTGCTGCTGCTGCTCGCGTTCGCCCCGGCGCTTTCGCTCGTCGCCTTCGTCTGGTGGCGGTGGGGCCGCGAGCGCGGCGGCACCTACGACCGCGAGTACGAGCAGGAGCCCCCGGCGGAAACACCGCCTGCGCTCGTCCCGACGCTCCTCCGCCAGGGCGGGAGCGCGGGTGCGCTCGAGTTCACGGCGACGCTCTTCGACCTGCTGCGTCGCGGCCGCTACGCGGCCGAGCCCGTCACGACTGAGCGACGCGTGTGGGGAGGCCTCCGCACCGAGCAGGTCGCGGACCTCGAGCTCTCGCTCGCCGACGTGGAGGCTCCGATCGACGCCTTCGAGGCGCCGGTCGCGCGCGTCGTCGACTCGATCCTCGCCGGGGGCAGGGAACGTCTGTCGCGCTTCCGCGACCGGATCGAGGACGACCGAACGCGAAACGCCGAACGGTTCGACGACTTCAAGTCGGCCGTCTCGGCGGAGACACGCGCCCGCGGCTGGTTCCGCAGCGACGGCCTCGTCGCGCTCGTCGCCGGCCTCGTCGCCTTCGGCGGCGCCGGCGCGCTCCTACTCTGGATCGGCGTCGAGCGGCTGGAGACGTTCGCCCCCCGCTGGGGCGATGTCCTCCTCGTCGCCTTCGGCGTCTGCTCCCTCGTGAACGCGCTCGTCGTCGGTGGCGGCCTCCTCGACCGCCGCCTCTGGCGGCGCCGTTCCGCGGCCGCGCAGCAGGAGGCGGAGCGCTGGGAGGCGTTCCGCCGCTACCTCACCGACTTCCCGCGCCTCGACGAGGCTCCGCCGGCGACGCTCGAGCTCTGGGAGCGCTACCTCGTGTACGGGATCGCCTTCGGGATCGCCGAACGCGTCCTCCAGGGCGCCCAGCTGCACATGCCCGAGACGCTCGCGCAGGCGAGCTCCGTCTACTGGGTCGGGCCGCACGGCGGCCTCGGCTCCGGCCCCACCTCGATCGCGATCGGCGACCTCGCCGCCGGCTTCGGCTCCGCGCTCGCGCCGCCCT
>DATMJW010000173.1:0-4240 GCA_035553355.1 Gaiellaceae bacterium
GGTCGGAGCGACGCGATCCGCGCCGCGGCCGGCGCGCGACGCCGCCGGGCCCGCGGCGCTCGGCGCGGTCGCCGCCCGCGTTCGCGGCTCGGGTGCGACCGTCGCGCGCGCGGGCGCGGTGCCGGGCGCCTGCACCCGACGCTCCGCCTCCGGAACGGGGACGGACGAGACCGGCGGTCGTGACGGTGCTTCAGGAGCGCGCACCAGCCGCTCGACGGCGATCCCGGAGCCGACACAGACGGCGACCGCCGCGGCGCAGCCGGCGAGCTTCGCCGCACCGACACCGCCGAAGCCGGTCTTGCAGAAGGAGAGCAGCGATGCTGCGTCGAGCGACCGGAGGCGGCCTTCGAGCCGCTGCGCGAGCGCGCGCCGGCCGCGGAAGATGAGCGTCTCCACGTGTGCCTTCCCGAGCCCGAGCTCCTGCTCGATCTCGGCGTACGTGCAGCCCTGCCACTCGCGGAGGAGGATCGCGCGCCGCTGCTGCTCGGGCAGCTCCTGCACCGCCAGCTTCAGCTCCTCCAGGTCGACCGGCTCCGGCGCGTCGGCGCCGGCGAGCCGCTCGAGCTCCTCCGGCTCGCGCGGATGCTCGTGCGCGCGCATGCGCCGCGCGTCGCGGCCACGATTGAGGCACACGTTCTGCGCGATCGTGACGAGCCACGTCGCCTCCGCGCGCGGCTCCACCCCGCGGGCGAGAGCGCGCTGCGCGAGCAGGAAGGTCGTCTGCGCCGCGTCCTCCGCATCCTCCCGTGTGCGCAGGCGCGAGCGGCAAAAGGCGAGGACGCGCGCCGCGTGACGCGCGTAGAGCTCTTCGACGTGTGCTGCGGCGGGCGGCGGCGCTGCGATGTCTGCGCGACCGATTGCGGGCTCGGCGGCGATCGTTGTACCCCCTGGGCGGTGTGGGCAGTTCAGGCGTCGGCGCCCGCCGCGGATGCCGTTTTCCCTCGTTCGGGTGAACTTGCGCGCGCCTGCAAGATCCGGCGCGGCGTCGGTTCTCCGTCGGTGCCGCCATGAACGACCTCCGCCTCCGAGTCCTCCTCGTCGAAGATCACGACGCGTACGCGCAGACGCTCGCGACGCTCCTCGACGCCGACGGCCGGCTCGAGGTCGTCGACCGGGCGGTGGACGGGAACGCGGGGATCGATCTCGCGCTGCGGCACGTCCCCGACGCGATCCTGATGGACATCCACATGCCGAACCTCGACGGGATCGAGGCGACGCGGGAGCTCGGGACCCTCCTCCCCGAGACGCCCGTCGTGATCCTGTCGTCGTCGGATCTTCCCGACGAGCTCCGGCGGGCGCGGGAGGCGGGGGCGGTGGCTTGCCTCCTGAAGGACGCAGCCGTCGCGGAGATCGTCGCGGCGGTGGAGCGAGCGGCCGCCCGCTCCACCGCCGCGGACGAGGGCGCATCGCGGGCGTTGCAGCAGCAGCCGCACGCGCGGCTGCGGCTGCGCCTCTGCCTCTGACGGTGCGGACGTCGCCGTGCCGGGGGCGGCCCGGCACGGCGACCACTCTCGCGCCGGCGGCCCGCCCGCCGGCGGCACGGCTCACTGCGCGCCGGCGGCGCTGCCCTCCGGATCGACGATCGGCGCGTGCTTGTCCCACCGGTCGATCTCGCAGCCGTTCGCCCGACCGAAGGTGGCGTCGACCGCGGCGCCGCGGTACGTGCCGGTGACGGAGGCGGTCGCGGGGCCCCCGTAGATCTCGGTGCACGCCGTCCCCTCGGGGATCGGTGCGAACGGCGCCTCGAGCTCCGCGAGGGCCGCGCACGCCGCAGCGGGATCTGGGTGGTCCCCCGCCGGCGGGTCGCAGCGGAGCGTCCAGCTGTGCGTGGGGCCGTCCGCGCCCGTCGGCTGCAGCGTCACCGTGAGCTCGTCGGGGGTGGACGGCGTGCCGCCGTCGCCGGAGGTCGCGCCGCAGCCGGAGGCGACGAGGGCGAGCGCGGCGACGCAGAAGACGGGTCTCACGCGGTGTCTACGCCGCCGCGCGCCCGTGCGTCACCGCGTCACTGCGCCTTCGCGATCGCCTTCGCGAGCTCGCCCTTCGTCATCTTCGAGCGGCCCTCGACGCCGAGCTTCTTCGCGCGCTCGTAGAGCTGCTGCCGCGTGTTCCCCTCGGCGTCGACGCCGCCATAGGTCTCGCCCTCGCCGCGCCGCTTCTGCGCCGTCGACTTCTTCGAGCGCGGGTCGCTCGGCCCCTTCTCGTCCTTCGCGACCCAGTGGTCGCCGACCTTCTCGTGCGTGTGCTTGAGCGCCGCGTACGCCGTGCGATGCGCGCGCTCTCCCTCGCCGTACTGCTCGGCGGCGCTGTCGTGGGTCTTCGCGAAGGTCCGCTGCGCCTTCTTCGAGGATCGCTGCAGCGTCTCCGGGAGCTCCGACTGCTTCGGCGCTCCGCTCTTCGTCATCTTCGGCATGGCACCCCCTCCGGTCGTCTACGCCCTCTCTACCGGTTTCGCGGCGTGCGAAACGGCGAGAACGTGCTCCACACGAAAGGAGAGGACGATGTCGCAACTGGATCCGCACGGAACCCATGGCTACGGCGGCCCTCGCCGGCTCGGTGGCTCGCGGCCGGTCGAGACGAAGCCGTTCTTCCTCACGAGCGAGGTGATCGCGGCTGCGCTCGCGATCGCGGGGATCGCGATCACGGCCGCGACGACGGAGGCCTTCGGCGCTTGGCGCGCGTGGATCCTCGTCACCGCCGTCGTCGTCGCGTACCTGCTCAGCCGGGGCTTCTCGAAGGCCGGCACGCGCAGCCACGCACACGACCCGCGCGAGCACATGCACTTCAGCCACCCGTCGAGCGGCCGCAGCGCCTCGGACGGGATGCCGCGGCGCGAGGCCTCGGCGAGTGAGCAGCCGACGCAGGTCTCGCAGCGCGAAGAGGAGGAATCCCGCCCGCTCTTCGGGTAGAGCATCCGCCTCGGAGCCGCATCGTTTGGCGCCGTCTCGCGGCGGCTACAGACGGTTCATGCAAATCCGGAAGATCCTCAGCCGTACCTTCCGGGTCTCGCGCTCGGGGATCGACGCGGTCTCGGCCGTCAACGTCGTCGCGAGCGGCAACGCCGGCGAGGAGGGCGCCGTCACCCATGCGTCGAGCTCGCAGTCGGCGGCCGCCGGGTCGGAACGTAACTCCGCTCGCTCCTCGCCCGTTGAACGCCCGTGACCAGCGGAAGGAGGAGGGGCATGGACGAAGACCGCGACGAGGCTCGCGACGACGCGGCAGAGCTCGAGCGCCTCGAGGGTGAGGAGCTACCGGCCCGCGCGGCGATGTCGGTGCTGCCGGTCGCCGACCCGATCGGCGGGTTCTACACATTGCCTGTCGAGCCGCCCGACCAGGTCTAACCACGACAGAGGAGGAGGCAGATGTCGGATCAGTACCGCAAGTTGACGCGCGAGGAGCTCGACGAGCTCTCGGGCGAGCCGCTCCCGGAGCGCGCGGCGATGGCGCTCGTGAACGCGAACCTCGCGATCCCGGTGAACGCGGCCGTCGCCGCGAACGTCCTGTCGGACGGCGCGATCGCCTACGCCGACGCGACGCAGCAGACGCCGATCGACCAGAGCCAGTAACCGGAGCCCAGGAGGAACCAGATGAGCGAGTACCAGAAGCTGAGCCGCGAGGAGCTGAACGAGCTCGCGGGCGAAGAGCTGCCCGAGCGCGCGGCCATGAGCCTCATCAACGCGAACGTCGCCGCACCTGTGAACGCGGCCGTCGCGCTGAACGTGCTCAGCGACAACTCCACGGCGTACGCGAACGCCGAGCAGACCGCCGACATCAACCAGTCGAACTGACGATGAGCGAGTACCAGAAGCTGAGCCGCGAAGAGCTGGAGAGCCTCGCCGGTGAGCCGCTCCCCGAGCGGGCGGCGATGAGCCTCGTCAACGCGAACGTCGCCGCGCCGGTGAACCTCGCCGCCGCACTGAACGTCGCGAGCGACGACTCGATCGCCTACGCGAACGCACAGCAGAGCGTCGACATCGACCAGTCCAACTAGGAGGAAGCATGTCCGAGGAGTATCGGAAGCTGACGCGTGAGGAGCTCGACGAGATCGCCGGCGAGCCGCTGCCCGAGCGGGCGGCGATGAGCCTCATCAACGCGAACCTCGCCGCGCCGGTGAACGCCGCCGTCGCCGCGAACGTCCTATCGGACAACTCGATCGCGTACGCGAACGCGACGCAGGACGTCACGATCGACCAGAGCAACTAGCGCGGGCACGGGAGGGCGGCGACCACCGCCCTCCCTTCCC
>DATMJW010000174.1:0-2239 GCA_035553355.1 Gaiellaceae bacterium
CGCTAGACCGTCCGCCAGTAGTGGCGGGTGAGGAGCACCGCCACCGGGATGATCTCGAGCCGCCCGAGCCACATCAGCACGATCATCAACACCTTCGAGACGTCGCTGAACGGCTCGTAGGAGCCGAGCGGGCCGGCGATCCCGAACGCCGGGCCGACGTTGCCGATCATCGCCGCCGAGGCACCGACCGCCTCCACGACGCTCAGGTCGAGTCCCACGCGCGCGGCGTCGAGCGCGAGCAGCGACGCGCCCACGATGAAGATGCCGATGTACAGGAGGATGAACGCGGCGACGGCCCGCAGCGTCCGCTCGTCGACGGCCTTCCGGTTCAGCCGCACCGGGAGCACGATCTCCGGATGCACGGTCTGGTCGAGCTCGCGCCGCAGGATCTTCCCGAGCAGGACGTGCCGCACGACCTTCACGGAGCCGGAGGTCGAGCCGGCGGACGCGCCGATGAACATCAGCCCGATCAGCGTCATCACCGCGAGCGGCGGCCACGCGGCGAAGTCGGTGCTCGAGAACCCGGAGGTCGTCATGATCGAGACCGTCTGGAAGACGGCGTGGCGCGCAGCCGCCTCACCGGCCGCGACTCCCTCGCCGACGAGCTGCAGGCCGAGCAGGAGCGAAGCGAACGCGAGCAGCGTGACGTACAGGCGGAACTCGTCGTCGCGCACGAGCGCCCGCGGCTGCCGTCGGACGAGCGCACGGTAGAGGAGCGCGAAGTTGACGCCCCCGAGGAGCATGAAGACGACCATCGTCCACTGCGTGACCGCTCCGAACGCCTCGGCGGAGATGAAGCGCGTCGAGAAGCCGCCGGTCGGGATCGTCGTCAGCGCGTGCGCGATCGCGTCGAAGCCCGTCATCTCGGGATCGGCGCCCGTCAATGCGTAGCCCCAGAGGAGCCCGGCGAGGACGACCGTGAGGCCCACGTAGAGGAACCACGTCCGACGCGCGGTGTCCCGGATCCGCGTGTCGAGGCTCTCGATCTCCGGGCCCGGGAGCTCCGACTCGAGGAGCTGGCGGCCGCCGACGCGAAGGCGCGGCAGCACCGCGAGCGCGAGCACGATGATCCCGATGCCGCCGAGCCACTGCGTGAACTGCCGCCAGAAGAGGAGGCCGCGCGAGAGCTCCTCGTTGTTCGTCAGCACCGTCGCGCCCGTCGTCGTGAAGCCGGACATCCCCTCGAAGAAGGCGTCGACCGGGTGGCTCAGCTGCGGCTCGCCCGACAGCGTGTACGGGAGCGCGGCGAGCGCCGCGGCGACCGCCCACGCGAGCGCGACGACGAGGAAGCCCTCGCGGAAGCCGATGCGGTCGTGGGCGCTCGAGACGCGCTCGAGCGCGAATCCGACGGCAGCCGCGATCGCGCCCGCTGCGAGGAACGGCCACGGCGACTCGCCGTAGCCGATCGCGACGGCCGCAGGCACGAGGGTCGCGAGGCTGAGGTACTTCGTGAGCGTCCCGACAAGGGCAATCGCGCCGCGGACGTCGACTGCGAGTGTGCGGCGGCGAGCGATACGACGCGCGTTCGCGTCGACGGTCACAGCGCCCGCTCGACGTCCGTCACACGCGACGACTCCGTGAAGATGATCGCGCGGTCCCCGGCGCGCAGCACCTCGTTGCTCCGGGGGAAGATCGCCTTGCCGTTCCGGACGATCGCGCCGATCAGCGCGCCGCGAATCGGCATGTCGCGGAACGTCATCCCGACGAACTCGCCGTTCGGCTTCGTCGTGATGTCGAGCACCTCGTAGCGGTCGTTCTCGAGCATGGTCACCTGCTGCGTGCGCGGGTCGTGCGCGAAGCGGACGATCTCCTCCGCGGTGATCTGCCGCGGGTTCACGGTCACGTCGACGCCGGCGCGCTCGAACACCTCGACCGAGGCCGGCTCGTGCACGATCGCGATGGTGAAGTCGATCCCGTGCACCTTCGCGAGCGTCGCGGCGTAGTGGTTCTTCATGTCGTCGCGCATCGCGAACACGCCGACCTGCGCGTCGCGGATCCGCTCCCGCTCGAGGAAGTCGGGCTCGGTGCCGGTCGCGTGGTAGACGCGCGCCGCCGGAAGCGCCTCCGCCACCACGCGCGCGCGGACGCGGTCGGCCTCGATCAGCCGGACGCCGATTCCCTGCTCGAGGAGCAGGCGCGCGACGGCCGTTCCCGCACGGCCTGCGCCCCAGACGACGACGTCGGTGACGGTGCCGGCGTCGGGCGCGATCAGCCTGCCCCACGCCTGCGCGGCCGCCGG
>DATMJW010000175.1:0-11945 GCA_035553355.1 Gaiellaceae bacterium
CTTGCCGTACATGCTCTTCTCGACCCAGACGCCGTACGCCTCGGCCACGCGGTGCTCGGGGTCGGCGAGGAGCGTGAACGGAAGCGCGTACTTCTGCTTGAACTTCACGTGCGAGGTCTCGTCGTCGGGGCTGACGCCGAGAACGACGGCGCCGCGCTCGACGAACTCGCCCCACGCGTCCCGGATCCCGCACGCCTGCGTCGTGCACCCGGGCGTGTCGTCCTTGGGGTAGAAGTAGAGGACGACCGGCTTACCGCGCAGATCCGAGAGGCGCACGGCCTCGCCGCTGTCGCTCCTGAGGTCGAATTCTGGCGCTGGCGTCCCTTCCTCGACCACTGATCCTCCTCTCGACGGGTCCCGCGATGCTATCGCCGGACGCGTGCATCGCTCCTGCTGGCCGCACCACCGACGTCGGGCAGCGCGGGCGTCGGTTCCCCGTTCCGTGAGGCGGACGCCGTGGCCACCGTCGATCCTGTCCACGAACATCGGCGCCTCCAGCGGTCGTCGTCGCCGCCACAGACGCATCACCTCCGATGCGTTCCGACGGGCGCCGGTGTGCGACGTGCGCCGATGCGAACCGGCGGGAGCGTGGCGACGAGCGCCGCGAGCAGCGCCGCGGCAAGCGCGAGCTGCACGGTCGCCGCCGCCGACAGGCTGCGGTAGTTGGTCAGCGGGCGGAACGCGGTGAGGTAGTCCCACCCCGTGACGATCCAGCCCACGATCGGCACGCCGGTCCACGGACTGACCAACCACTGCGTTGCCACCACGAGGGCGACTGTCGCCACTGCGGCGCGCCGCCCGTCCTGGCTCCAACGCAGCAGCTGCGGCAGCGTCAGCAGCAGGAAGATCAACCGGTACGCCCAGTTCTGGAAGAGCGCGTACGAGCAGACGTAGATCGCCGCTCCCGCCCAGAAGAGGTCGAGGTCGTGCGCCGATCGCTCCGAGCTCTCGCCGGGCGGAAACAGGCGGCGAAGGCGCGGCGAGAGGACGAGATACAGCGCGAGGAGCGCCGCGAGGAGCACGGCGCTCCACACGCGCGCCGAGAACGGCGGCACCGCGTTCGACCACCACACGCCGAACGGACGCACGCCGTACGAGTAGCCTTCGATCTGCGGTACCACCCTCGCGATCGTCTGGATGTCCCCGAGCGTCGCAAGGGCGTAGACGCCGAAGGCCGCGACCACGGCCGCGGGCGCGAGGAGCCACCACCGGCTGCGGGCGCGCAGCGAGTGTCGAAGGAGCATTCCCGTCGCGAGGATCGGAAACAGCTTCAGGACGGCGCTCAGGAACACGAGCGCGTAGCTGGCGACCGCCGGCACCCCTCCTCGTCGCAGCGCGAGCGCCGCCGCGACGAGGAACGCGAAGAGCAGCACGTCGACGTTGCCGCGCTCGAGGCCGAGCATCGTCGCAGGCGAGCAGATCGCGGCGCCGTACACGACCCCGTCGCGGGCAGGCGCTCCGCGCGGCACGACCGCGAAGGCGGCGACCAGTGCGATTGCGGCGAGCACGAACCCGAGTGGCACCGTGTCGTCGTTCCCGAGACCGAGGATCGAGAGCTCGACCCAGACGCGCGGGTAGTTCGCGGGGCGACGCTCGGGGTCGCAGGGGTTCATCTCGAGCACCGCGACCCCACGACGGTCGCACTCCCACGCCGTCGTGACGGAGCGCAGGTCGAGGAACGTCGGCGTCGCCGCGGGGACGCCGAGCCGTCCCCAGGCGGAGTGCCCACCGAGTACGAGGAGGAGGGCGGCGTACGCGAGGAGAAACACGAGCGCGACGATGCGTGCGCGCCCGATCCTGTCGGCGACGCGGCGTGGCAGGGCGGACGTCGTCGCCCTCGTGAAGATGGAGCCGGGCGTCACGTCGCCTCCTCGTCGCTCGGTAGGGTCTTCGCGATGCTAACGGCGCACGGCACGCTCGCCTTCCTGGTCGTCGCGGTGCCGGCCGCCGCCGCGCTCGCCGGCGGCATCCTCTACTGGCGGAGGCGGGGTGCCGGCCGGATCGCCGCGAACCTGCTCGCCCTCGCGCAGACGCTTCTCGTCGCACAGGCGGCGCTCGGGCTCCTGCTCCTCTCGGACGGGCGCCGCACGGCCGACGACCTCCACTACCTCTACGGGTCACTGTCTCTCGGCGCGATCCTCGCGCCGTGGATCTACGCGCCGGAGCGCGGGCCGAAGCGGCTCCTGTGGTTCGCCGGAGCCTCGGCGCTCGCGGCGGCTCTCGCGGTGCGGGCGTTCATGACGGGGCGCTCGTGAACCGGCTGCGCAGGTTCTTCGGCGACCTGAACCCGGCGATCCGCGGGTTCCTCCTGATCGCGCTCGTCGCAGCGGTCGTCGTCGTGCTCTCGCTCGACGAGGTGCTGGCGACGGTCGGCGGGCTCCTGCGGATCGCGTTCTTCCTCGCGGTAGCGTTCTTCCTCTTCCTGCTCTGGCGCGAGCGGCGGAGCGACATCGAGGCGTGGTCCGAGCGGAGCCGCCGCGTCTTCTACGCGGCGATCGCGCTCGCCGTCGTCGACATCGGCGCGTTCATCGGTCTCGCGCCGAACGGCCGCGACGCGCTGGCGTTCTTCCTCGTCCTCGCCGCGTGCGTCTACGCGGCGGCGCGCACCTGGCGCGCCGAGCACACCTACAGCTAGGAGCGGCTACTTCGCGGCGTGGATCGCGGCGCCGTCGAGCTGGTCGAGCGCGGTGCGGACGTCGGTGAGTGCGCCCACGAAGATCGGGACGTCGCGCTCGGTGTACGCGCTCGCCTCGCTCTCGCGCAGGCGGAGCATCAGGTGCATGAAGTCGGCCGGCTCGTCGCACTCGAACGCGGTCATGAACTCCTGGTCGTCGATGCCGAACGAGTACGTCGTGTGGTTCGTGATCCCGGGGAACTCCTCGCGGCCGATGCGGATGTGCTCGTCCATCGCGCGCTGCCGCTCGGCCGGTGGGAGCGCGTACCACGGGCGCACCTTCACGAACGGGTAGACCACGAGGTACGGCTGTCCCTTCGGGACGATCTTGCGCGCGCGGCGCGCCTGCGTGTACTGCGACGCCTTCGTCGTCGCCAGGTACGAGTACGGCGTCTGGAGCCAGCCCGCGAGCGGCGTCGCGTTCAGCTCCGCGCCCAGCGCGCCGAGGTCCTCGAAGCGCGAGGTGATCTTCCAGAGGAAGAAGTCGACCTCCGGCCGGACGCCGACGGTCGAGTAGACGCGGAGGTGCTCGAAGCGCTCCGTCCACGCCTCGACGACGTCTGCGAACGCCTCCTTGCCTGCGGCGCGCTCCTCGATCGGGAGCCGGCGCCACGCGGGATCGGCCTTGTAGAAGGTGTAGGCGACGTACTGCCCGCTCGGCGTCTCGCTGCTCACGCGCCGAATGGTACGCGGCTCAGCAGCCGTCGCGTGCGGCGAGGATCGCCCGCCGGACGGCCGCCAGGTTCGACTTCGGCGTCCCGTCGACGTAGTAGACGCCGGATTGGAACCCCGTCAGGAACGGCTCGTCGTGCGAGTGGAAGAGGAGCATCCCGACGACGTTCTGCTGGCACGACGAGAGCTCGAGCGCGCGGCGGTAGTAGTCCGCCTGCGTGTCCTCGTCGACGGGCTGCGCGGGCTCCGTCCCCTCGTACAGGTGCCGCTTCGCCGCCGGGATCACGGTCTCGACGCCGAACTCGCTGTAGAGGAGCGGCAGGTCGCGGCCGAACGCGTCGCGGACGAGCGAACGCAGCCGCGCGTGGTCGGCGAGACCGAGCACCTTCGCGGCCGGCGGGTGCGGCCGGTCGGGCGGGATCCGAGACGAGGCCGGGTACGGGTGGAACGCGAAGCCGTCGAGCGGCGGCGTCGTCCGTCCGCTCGCGCGGTACGCGGCGCCCAGGCCGTCGAGGAAGCGCTGCGGCGACTGCGTGTGCCGGCTCGAGCCGGGCCGGTCGCCGCCGCGCGGGCCGAGCGCTCCGCCCCAGATGCGGACGCGGGGCGCGGCGGCCTTCACGGCGTCGTGGACCGCGGCGAGGAGCGCGAAGTACGCGCCGGAGGCGACGTTCTCCCCGTTCGGGCCGAACTGCGGCAGCCAGAAGCGGTTGAGGTTCGGCTCGTTCCCGACGATCAGGTCGCGGATGGCCGGCACGTCCCGCACGACCGCCGCCGCGTAGCTCGAGAACTCGCGGCGCGCCGCCGGCGTCAGCGGCGTCGTTCGGGAGCCACGGTGGAAGACGGCGAGGAAGACGCGGAGGCCGCGAGCCGTCGCGCGCGCCGTCGTGTCGCGGAGGACGCGGCGCTCCTCCTCCGTCGGCGCAGCACGCCCCGGGTCCCAGTAGCTCGTGATCCCGAGCGCGGCGAACCCCGCGGCCGCCAGCTGGTCGAGCATCGGCCCGGGATGCCGCGCCGCGTCGTCGACCGCGCCCACGACGAAGCGGACGTCCGCGGGCGCCACTGCCCCTCCGGGACCTGTCGAACTTTGTGTTTCAGAAACACTTTCTCCCGGTGCGGCGCCCGAGTCGGTGCTCGAAGGCGGTGTCGTGGCCGTCGGCGGGGGAGCTTGTGTTTCTGTGCCACTAGCTCCTGTCGACGCGGAGGACGACGCCGTCGCCGTCGCCGTTGGTGCGGGAGCGGGTGCCGGGCGCGCGGCGCGGTCGTCGTCGTCGCCGCCGCAGCCCGCGAGGAGGAGCGCCGCCGCGGCGAGCGGCGCGACCCGCGTCACCGGACGCGGAACGGGGCGCTGCGGAACGTCGCGGCCGGAGCCGCGTTGACCGGGTGCACGAGCGAGACCTCGAGCCGGTACTGCCCCGCGCGCACCTTCCGCAGCAGCGAGATGCGCGTGAGTGCCTCCGCCTTTGCGCGGCCGCTCTTCGCGGCCGTCGTCGACGAGGCCGGGAGGCGGACGAGGCGGGCGCGCCAGACGCAGTCGACGTCGCACCGGAGCGCGAGCGACATCGTCCTCGTCGTCCACGTCAGCTGCGGCCTGGGAGTCAGCGCGGCGCCGCAGCGCGCGATCGAGCCGCCGCGGGTCGCCGCGAGCGCGTCGCGCACGGCCGGCAGGCTCGTCTTCGCCGTGCCGTCCGCGTAGTAGACGCCCGACTGCCACGCCGCGAGAGCGGGCTCGTCGTGCGAGTGGAAGAGGAGGAGCCCGACGACGTTGGGCTGGCAGTAGGCGAGCTCGAGCGCCTGGCGGTAGTAGAGCGCCTGCGTCGCCTCCGGCACTGGCCGCGTCGTCGCCGGCTCGGTGCCGGTGTACGCGGCCGCCTTCTCCGGCGGGATGATCGAGTCGACGCCGTACTCGTCGTAGAGGATCGGCAGCGTCGACCCGCGCTGCGCGGTGCCGTCGAACGCCTCGCCGAGGAGGCCGACGAGCCGGTCGTAGTCGTTCATGCCGAGGTGGTCGCGGTCGGCCGGCCGCTCGCGCGGCG
Source organism: Gaiellaceae bacterium (assembly GCA_035553355.1). Taxonomy (GTDB): domain Bacteria; phylum Actinomycetota; class Thermoleophilia; order Gaiellales; family Gaiellaceae; genus Gaiellasilicea. The sequence continues at coordinate 5,380 of DATMJW010000175.1, forward strand.
ACTTGCTCGAGTTGTCGCCGTACGGATGGAACGCGAACGCGTCCATCACGGGGAGCGTGCGGCCGCTCGCGCGGTAGGCGGCGCCGAGCTCGCGGATGAAGCGCGTGGGGGAGATGGTGTCGCGGCTCGTGCCGGGGCGGTCGACGCCGCGGGGCGCGAGCGCGCCGCCGTAGACCCTCACCGTTGGCGCGACGGCCTTCAGCCGGTCGTACGCCGTCGCCAGCAGCTCGAGGTAGGCAGGCGCGGACGCGCCGGTTCCGTCGGGGTTGAACTGCGGCAGCCAGAAGCGGTTCAGGTTCGGCTCGTTCCCGACGATCACGTCGCGGAAGGTCGGGATCGCCGCGACGATCGCCGCCGCGTAGCTCGAGAGCTCCACGCGGGCCTCCGGCGTGAGCGGCGTCGTGCGCGAGCCGAAGTGGTAGACGGAGAGGTAGACGCGGACGCCGTTCACGTTCGCCGCCGCGGCGACGTTGCGCAGGATCGCGAGCTCGCTCTCGGTCGGGGCGGTCTGCCCCGGCGCCCAGATGCTGGTGATGCGGACGGCGCGGAAACCCGCGAGCCGGAGCAGCGTCATGTTCGCCTTCGCCTCGGTGGGGCTCGCGGAGCGCACGACGTCCTCCGCGACGCCGAGGGCGAGCGTCGGCCCGCCCGCCTGCGCCGCAGGCGCGAGCGCGAGTGCCGCGAGCAGCGCTACGAGACCCCGTTTCACCGCGGATACGCTAGCCGCCGATGCCGGACGTCCGGGAGAAGCTTCACAAGATCCCAACGAAGCCCGGGGTCTACCTCTTTCGCGACGCCGCCGGCGACGTGCTGTACGTCGGCAAGGCGAAGTCGCTGCGCCCGCGCGTGCGCTCCTACTTCCAGGCCGGCCGCGGCGACACGCGGACGAGCATCCCGCGGCTCGTCGAGCGGGTCGCGGACGTCGAGGTGATCGTCACCGGCAGCGAGGTCGAGGCGCTCCACCTGGAGCAGAACCTCGTCAAGCGCCACCGGCCTCCCTTCAACGTCCGCCTGCGAGACGACAAGTCGTTCCCGTACATCGCCGTGACGGTGCAGGACGAGTACCCGCGCGTGATGTTCACACGCGAGCGGCACCGCCGCGGCGTCGTCTACTTCGGGCCGTACGCGAACGCGAAGAAGGTGCGCGAGACGCTCGACGTCCTCAACCGCGTCTTCCAGTTCCGTCCGTGCGAGGGGCCGAAGCCCGGGCGCCACAGCGGGATCCCGTGCCTCGACTACCACATCGAGCGGTGCCACGCCCCCTGCGTCGGCTACATCTCGAAGGAGCTCTACGGCGAGCTGATCGAGGAGGTGATCGAGTTCCTCTCGGGGAACACGCGGCCGATCGTGCGCGCGCTCGAGGAGCGGATGCGGAAGGCGGCCGCCGAGGAGCGGTACGAGGACGCGGCGCGCTACCGCAACCGGCTCTTCGCGATCCAGGGACTCGCCGAGCGGCAGGGCGCGGACCGGCGCGAGATCGGGAGCGTCGACGTGATCGGGATCGCAGCGGCGGGCGACCAGGCGGCAGTGCAGGTCTTCCCGCTCCGCGGCGGCAAGATGATCGACCGCTACGCGTTCCACCTCGAGAACGTCGAGGGGCAGGACGTGACGACGGTGCTCGAGGCGTTCTGCCTCGAGTACTACGGCACCGCGCCGTCGATCCCGCCGCAGATCGTCGTCCCGCCCGAGGCGACCGACACGGCGGCGCTCGAGGAGTTCCTCTCGGGGCGTCGTGGCTCGCGGGTGGAGGTGCGCGTGCCCGCGCGCGGGGAGAAGCGGCGGCTCGCGGATCTCGCGGCGCAGAACGCGGCGGTCGCGCTCGAGTCGGAGGTCGCGCAGGCAGAGGGGAAGCGGCTCCGGCGCGTCGAGGCGCTCGAGGAGCTGCGCGAGGCGCTGAACCTCGAGTCGCTGCCGCTCCGCATCGAGTGCTACGACATCTCGAACATCCAGGGCCAGGAGGTCGTCGGCTCGATGGTCGTCTTCCAGGACGCGCTGCCGAAGAAGGCGCACTACCGGAAGTTCGCGGTCCGCGGCGTCGAGGGTCAGGACGATTTCGCGGCGATGGCAGAGGTGATCGCCCGCCGCTTCGCCCGCCTCGGCGTGACGGGAGAGGAGCACGACGAGGGATTCGCAACGGCGCCGAACCTCGTCGTGATCGACGGCGGCAAGGGACAGCTGTCGGCGGCGCTCGCGGCGATGCAGGCGTACGACCTGCCGCGCGTGGCGGTGATCGCGCTCGCGAAGCGGATCGAGGAGGTTTTCGTCCCCGGGAACGCGGATCCGATCCCTCTCGACCGCCGCAGCTCCGGCTCACGCCTCCTCCAGCAGATCCGCGACGAGGCGCACCGGTTCGCGCTCGGCTTCCACCGGCAGCGCCGCGCGACACGCGCTCGCGCGTCGCTCTTCGACGAGCTCGAAGGCGTCGGGCCGGCGCGCCGGCGGGCGCTGCTGCGGCACTTCGGCTCGGCGGAGGCCGTCGTCGGCGCCTCCCAGGAGGAGCTCGAGGGCGTCCCGGGGCTCCCGGCGAAGGTCGCGCGCGACGTCTACGCGCAGCTGCACAAGACCGGCCGCGCGTGAGCGACACCGCCGTCGGGCCAGCCGCGGCGTGGCGAGTGCTACGCACGCGTGACTTCGGGCCGTACTTCGTCGGGAACGCGCTCTCCGCGAGCGGCACGTGGTTCCACAGCCTCGCCGCCGCGCTCCTCGTGTACCGGCTGACCGGGTCGGAGTTCCTGCTCGGCGTGCTCGCGTTCTCGCAGTTCGGCGCGATCCTCGCGCTGTCGCCATGGGCGGGTGCCGCCGCGGACCGCTTCGACCGGCGGCGCTTGCTGCTCGTCGCGGAGGCGGCGGCGTTCGCGCTCTCGGCGACGCTCGCGCTGCTCGCGTTCCGCGGCCTCGCGGACGAGTGGGTGGTGATCGGCTTCACCCTCGGCTTGGGCGTGACGAGCGCGTTCGCCTCGCCCGCCCAGCTCGCGCTCGTCGCGGCGCTCGTGCCCCGCTCGGAGCTCCAGACGGCGGTCGCGCTCAACTCGATGACGTTCAACCTCGCTCGCGCGGTCGGCCCGGCGCTCGCTGCGCTCTGCGTCGCGACGCTCGGGATCCCGGCCTCCTTCGCGATCAACTCGCTCTCGTACCTCGTCTTCGCGGGCGCGCTGCTCCTGATCCGGACCGAGCCGCAGGAGCGGGCGGTGTCGCCGAAGCTGCGGCAGAGCCTCGCGCTCGTGCGCCGCGACCCGCGCCTCGGCGCGTACCTCGTGATCGTTGCGGCGCTCGGCTACGCGTCCGACCCCGTGAACACGCTCGCGCCTGCGTTCGCCGAGGAGTTCGGCCGGCCCGACACCGACGCGGGCTTCGTGATCGGGGCGTTCGGTGCGGGCGCGGTGACGGCCGCGCTCGTCGTCGCCGGGCGGGCGACGGGCACGCGGGGGACGATGGCCGCGACGCTCGTCCTGCTCGGGCTCGCGATCCCCGCGTTCGCGCTCTCGCCGTGGTTCGAGCTCGCGTTCGTGTTCCTCTTCCTCGCGGGGTTCGGGTACCTCGCGTCGAACACCGCCGCGACGACGCGCCTGCAGCTCGGGGTGGAGGAGAGCCAGCGTGCCCGGATCATGGCGCTGTGGACGATCGCGTTCCTGGGCCTGCGCCCGCTCGCGAGCCTCGCCGACGGCGCGATCGCGGCGGTCGCGGGCGTTCGCGTCGCCGGCGTCGTGCTCGCGGTGCCCGCGCTCGTCGCCGGTCTCGCCCTGCTCAGCCCCCTGGGGCCGGGCGGCCGGCGGCGGCCTCCCGCCACCGCACGTGCCCGAGCATGAGGAAGATCGCCGTGAAGCCGGCGGCGACGTTCGCGGCCACGAGCGTCAGCTTCATCCCGACCGAGAACGAGAGCAGACGCGTCGTCGAGACGGCGCCGTCGAAGACGTAGACGATGAAAGCCTGCTCGGTGCCGATGCCGCCGGGTGACACCGGCACGAGCGTCGCGAGGCTCTGCGTCACCTGGACGAGGAGGACGTTCCGCACGCTCTGCGCGATCCCGAAGGCGTCGAGGAAGAACCAGATCGCGACGAAGCGGAGCGCCCAGTCGCAGGCCTGCCACGTCGCGACCGTCCGCAGGTAGCGCTCGCGGTCGCGCAGCACGACGACGCCCTGCGCGAGGCGCGCCTTCAGCCCGTGCACGCGGAACCGGAGCCACGTCCCGCCGAAGAAGACGAGGATCGCGAGCACGAGGGCGAGCACGATCGCGAGCTCGGGGTACGCGCCGACCCAGCCGAAGTCGAACGCCGCGAGGTGCGGCAGCGCGCCGACGCCGGGGAGGACGCCGAGCGTGAGCGCGTAGCCGAAGATGAGGCCGCCCATCGCGATGTCGAACAGCGAGAGCACGAAGAGCGTCGCTGCGAGCGTCGCGTAGCTCGCGCCGTCGACGCTCCGGTGGGCGAGGTACAGCTTGACGGCGTCGCCGCCGCGCGCCGGCACCACCGCGTTGACGCCGACCGCCGCGATGTATGCGCCGTAGATCGACCGCTGCGGCACCGCGCGGTCGGGGTACGCCGCCGCGATCGCGTTCCGCCAGGCGCGGCTCGTGCAGAACGTCTTGACGAGGTGGATGCCGACGGCGAGCGCGAGCGGCGCGAAGTCGACCGCTGCGAGCTGCTCGAAGAAGACCCGGATCGCGTGGAGGACCTGGCCCACGCGGTCAGGCTAACGGTGCTAGCGGCCCGCGTCGGGCGCGCCGATCCCGTCCCCGTCCGACTCCATCGCGGGGTAGCGGAAGTCGGTGGGCGGGACGAAGAGCTCCTTGATCGTCCGCGGGCTCACCCAGCGGATCAGGTTCCACATCGAGCCCGCCTTGTCGTTCGTCCCGGACGCGCGGGCGCCGCCGAACGGCTGCTGCCCGACGACGGCGCCCGTCGGCTTGTCGTTCACGTAGAAGTTTCCGGCCGTGTAGCGGAGCGCCTCGTGCGCCTGCTCGATCGCGACGCGGTCGTCGGCGAACACCGACCCGGTGAGGCCGTAGGGCGACGTCTCGTCGACGAGGCGGAGCGTGTCGTCCCAGCGGCTGTCGTCGTAGACGAAGGTCGTCACGACCGGGCCGAAGAGCTCCTCGCGCATCGTCCGGAAGTACGGGTCGTCGGTGGCGATCACCGTCGGCCGGACGAAGAAGCCCTCGCTGTCGTCGACGTCGCCGCCGGCGACGATCTCGTGCCCGGCCGCGCGCGCCTCCTCGATCGCCTCGCGCTGGGTCTGCAGCGAGCCGCCGTCGATGACGGCGCCCATGAAGTTCGAGAGGTCCGAGACGTCGCCCATCGAGAGCTCCGACACCTGCGCCGCGAGCCGCTCCCGCAGCTCCGGCCACATGCTGCGCGGTGCGTAGACGCGCGAGCAGGCCGAGCACTTCTGCCCCTGGTACTCGAAGCCGCCGCGCACGATGGCGGTCGCGACCTCCTCCACGTCGGCGGTCGGATGCGCGACGATGAAGTCCTTCCCGCCGGTCTCGCCGACGAGCCGCGGGTAGTTGCGGTAGCTCGCGATGTTGTCGCCGAGCGTCTTCCACATGCTCTGGAAGACGGGCGTCGAGCCCGTGAAGTGGACGCCGGCGAGCTCCGGGCTCGCGAGGGCGGCGTCGCCGATCCGCTTCCCGGAGCCGTAGATCAGGTTGATCACCCCGTCCGGCAGGCCCGCCTCCTTCAGCAGCCGCATCAGGTAGTAGGCGGAGAGGGCAGCCGTCGACGCCGGCTTCCACACGACGGTGTTCCCCATCAGCGCGGGCGAGCCGGCGAGGTTCCCGCCGATCGCGGTGAAGTTGAACGGGCTGACCGCGAAGACGAAGCCCTCGAGCGGGCGGTACTCCATCCGGTTCCAGACGCCCGGCGACGAGATCGGCTGCTCCTCGTAGATCCGGATCATGAACTGGACGTTGAAGCGCCAGAAGTCGATCAGCTCGCACGCGGCGTCGATCTCGGCCTGGACGACGGTCTTCGACTGGTTGAGCATCGTCGCGGCGACGAGCGTCGAGCGCCACGGCCCGGCCAGGAGCTCCGCGGCCCGGAGGAACACCGCCGCCCGCTCCTCCCACGGCAGGCGAGACCACTCGCCGTGGGCCTCGCGCGCGGCGGCGATCGCCTGCTCGACGTGCCGCTCGTCTCCCTTCGCCACGTCTGCGAGGACGTGCGCGCGCTTGTGCGGCTGCACGGCCTCGAACGTCTCGGCCGCCTCCACGTCGCGGCCGCCGATGATCATCGGGATCTGCAGGCGCTCCCGCTGCATCTCGTCGAGGCGCCGCAGCAGCTCCGCGCGCTCCGGCGACCCGGGTGCGTAGGCCTTCACCGGCTCGTTCGCCGGGGCCGGCGGGCGAGAGATCCCGGGCGCGCTCACGGCGGCGATGATAGTGGGAGCCCGCGGTACAGTCGCCGGGATGCGCGTGACGCGGCATCCCTACACCGTCGAGGGGTGGGGGGAGGGCGAGCTGTGGGCGGCCGACGGGCGCGTCGTCCTCGCGCACGAAGGGCCGGTGCCGCGCGCTCGTGGCGTCGCGGCGGGCATCGGAGGCCCCGCCGTGCCGGCCGCCCCAGCGGCAC
>DATMJW010000176.1:0-2943 GCA_035553355.1 Gaiellaceae bacterium
CACGAACAGTCGACGCAGGTACCGGGTCATCCGCGCCGAGAGTAGCAGAGCGACCGGGCCGGCCGGACGCGTGCGGGGTCGCGTGATACCCTCGCGCGCCATGACCGCCCGGATCATCGACGGCAACGCCCTCGCCCGCTCGGTGCGCGACGAGGTCGCGCACCGCGTCAGTGAGGTAGAGCTCGCCCTGCGCGTTCTTCGGCTCGAGTCGGTCGAGCGCCGGCCAGAGGAGGTCGCCACGGAAGACGTAGATCGACGAGTTGCACTCGCGCAGCGCGAGCTCGTCCTCGGACGCGTCGGCGGCCTCGACGATCGCGCGGACGCCGCCGTCCGCGCCGCGAACGACGCGGCCGTATGCGCGTGTGTCCTGCGGCTCGAAGGTGAGCACCGTCGCGGCTGCACCGTCGCGCCGATGCGTCTCGGCGAGCTCGCGCAGGAGCTCGGCGGTGAGGAGCGGCGTATCGCCCGAGAGGACGAGCACGTCGTCGGCCGCACCGTCGAGCACGGGCCGCGCCGCGCGCACGGCGTCACCCGTCCCGAGCGCGCGCTCCTGGATCGCGACCTCCACGTCCGTGAACGCGTCCGCCGTCGTCGGCGAGGCGACGACGACGAGCTTCCGCGGAGAGAGCGGCCGGGCGGCCTCGAACACCCACTCCACCATGCGCCGACCGAGGATCGGATGGAGGTGCTTCGGCGTCGCGGACCGCATCCGGGTGCCGAGCCCGCCTGCCATCACGACTGCTGCGAGGTTGGTCTCGATCACGGGTCCAGGTGAGATGGCTGGGGCGCCAGGATTCGAACCTGGGATCGCGGGACCAAAACCCGCTGCCTTACCACTTGGCCACGCCCCAGCGTTCCCGACCAGTCTGTCAGACGCTGGGGGTTACCGCCGGTCGAGCAGCAAGAGCGCGAGGGCGACGACGGCGACGACGACGAGCGCGAGCACGGCGAGCGCGGTCACGATCGCGGCGAGGACCGGGACGAGGACGACGATCAGCTGCGACGACGCCGCGATCCAGCTCCCCTCGCGGACGACGCCGTTCGCGTGGCCGCGTCCGGCGACCGCGTACGCGACGAACGCGGCGGCCGCGAGGAGCAGCACCGTCCACCACGGGATCGCGTCGACGAGGACGAGGATCCCCTCGACGAGCGCGATCAGCAGGACGAGCCGGAGTCGGTTCTCGCGCAGGAACGTCGAGAGGCGCCCCCCACGATGCTCGAGCGGCGTCGTCGTCTCCACGCCGTCAGCCTACTCCCGGCGCGTCAGCCGTACCAGGCGGGGACGGAGAGCCATGTGCGGCCGACCGCGGCGAGCTCGCGCACCGCAGCCTGAGCCCCGCGGCGGTGGTGGAAGAGGCCGTAGACCGTGGGCCCCGCGCCCGAAACGTCCGCGCGGAAGGCGCCGAGTTCGCGGAGACGGCTCGCGAGCGGCGACGAGGCGAGGTCGTTCGGCGGGAGCGCAGCAAGGTCGCGTGGCCGGTCGACGCGCAGGAGGGCCTGCTCGAGCGCGTGCAGACGGGCCTCCCACCCGTCGGCGCCGCCGCGCGCGTCGAAGCCGCGGTAGACCTCCGCTGTCGACGGCTTGGCCGCACCGTGCGGGAGCACGAGCGCGATCCAGTAGTCCTGCGGCAGGTCGAGCGGCTCGAGCTCGCTGCCGTCGCCGCGGCCGAGCTGGGGCCCGTCGTGGAGGAAGAACGGGACGTCGGCGCCGAGCGACGCGGCGAGCTCGTGCAGCTCCTCCAGGGGGAGCGGCCGCGGCAGCGTCGCGTTCGCGAGCCGCAGCGCGGTCGCGGCATCCGAGCTGCCGCCGCCGAGGCCGGCAGCGACCGGGATCCGCTTCGTGATCGTCGCGCGCCACCGCGCCTCGACGCCCGCCGCGCTCACCGCACTCGCCGGCGCGGCGGCGACGACGGTGTCGTCCGGGAACCCGGCGACCGCGAGTCGCGGTGCGGGCTCGACGGCGACGCGGTCGGCCAGATCGATGCGCTGGAGCACGGTCGCGACCTCGTGCTTGCCGTCGGCGCGCGTGGGGCCGACCACGAGCGCGAGGTTGATCTTCGCGGGTGCCGCCGCACGCGTCACAGCGCCTCCGCGAGGGCGACGAACTCGGGCGGCTCGAGCGCCTCCGCGCGGATCGCGGGAGCGCGTCCGATCGCCGCGAGCGCAGCCATCGCCTGCTCGCGCGTGGCGACACCGGTGAGCGCGAGCGAATTCGGGAGCGTCTTCCGGCGGTGCGCGAACGCCGCCTCCACGATCTGCTTGATGCGTCCGAAGTCGGGCGGGAGCTCGGTGCGCCGGAACGCGACGAGGGCGGAGTCGACGTTCGGCGGCGGCCGGAAGACGGTGCGCGCGACGGCATGGAACCCCGTTCGCCGCGCCGCGAGCTGCACGAGGACCGAGACGGCGCCGTAGGCCTTCGTCGAAGGCGCCGCGAAGAAGCGGTCCGCGACCTCGCGCTGCACCATCACGCACCACAGCTCGAGGGTGGGGAGCCCGGCGAGGCTCTCCGCGACGATCGGGGTCGCCACGTTGTACGGGAGGTTCGCGACGAGCTTCGTCGGCGGCGGGTCGAGCCGGGCGAGGTCGAGCGCCAGGGCGTCGCCCCAGTGGAGCTCCGCATGCGGCGGGAGATCGGCGAGATGCGGCGCGAGCGAGCGGTCGAGCTCGACCGCGTGCACGTGGCGGACGCGCTGCGCGAGGTAGCGCGTCAGGACGCCGAGCCCCGGCCCGATCTCGAGGCAGACGTCCGCGTCCTCGAGCTCGGCGAGGCGACCGATGACCCCGAGCACGTTGGCGTCCGCAAGGAAGTGCTGCCCGAGCTCCTTCTTCGGCCGCACCGTCACGGGAGGCGAAAGGCCGCGCGGGCGTTCGCCTCGATCCGCGCGGCGAGCTCGTCCGCGTCCTCGCTCCTCGCTGCGGCGAGGGCGGCGACCGTGTGCACGA
>DATMJW010000177.1:0-7747 GCA_035553355.1 Gaiellaceae bacterium
GCGCCCGGGCAGTCCGTGAAGCCGGTGTCGCGGTGGCCCGACACCGTGCGGAGGAAGACCGGGACGCCGCTCGGGAAACGCTTGTTGCCGCCCGACGGCACCGAGAGCGTCGACAAGGGGTCGACGTGGGCGAGGTCGAGCCGCCACGCGAGGAGCCGGGCCAGCGCGTCGCGGGCCTTCGGTGTGATCGCGAGCGAGCTGTACTCGCCGAGGACGGCGACGCCGACCGAGCCGGTGTTGAAGCCCTCCGCGTGTGCCCCGACGACCGGCCGCGTGATCCCGCCGTAGCGGCCTTCGAACACCTGGCCGTACTTGTCGACGAGGAAGTTGTAGCCGATGTCGTTCCAGCCGTTCCCCTTGACGTGGTAGACCTGGATCGCCTTCACGATCGCCGCCGACTGGGCCGCCGTGTAGTTGTTCGAGCCTGCCGTGTGGTGGACGACCGAGTAGCGAACCGCGGGGGCGTAGGTGGGGGCGCCGCGCCGGATCGTCTCGTCCGCCTTCCAGGCGAGCCGAGGCACGATGGGCGGTGACGCCGCGCGCTGCAGCCTCCGGACCGGCACGCTCGCGACCGGGCTCCAGACGAACCACGCGCGCAGCTGCGTCACGACCCCGCGCGTGCGGTACTCGATGCGGTTCGACGGGCCGACCCACCACGGATTCCCGAGGCGCCAGCGCCGCATCCGTGCACGCTCGGCCGTCCCGACGTCGGGGCGATCCTCGGCCTCGGGCGCCGCGTCCTGCCATCCGCTCCAGCGGCCGGCGAAGGAGCGTGTCCGGAACTGGACGCTGCCGGTGCCGCGCCAGTGGAGGCCGACGAGGTTGAACCGCTCGGGAGGCGCCGCGGCGGCGGCGAGCGCGCGGTGCCCCGCAAGCGGCACGTCGCGCGACTCGATCGTGGCGTCGTCCGCGCGCGCGGAAGCCGGCGCGAGCAGCGGCGCGCTCACGAGCGACAGCAGGAGTGCGAGCCTGAGGTACCTCATCGGTTCAGCGTGACGAAGGGCCTCCTTCGCCCACAAGGGCGAAAGTCCCTGCTTGACGGAATGCTTACAGCTCCCGTCCCGGTAGAATCCGGGGACTGTGCTCCCGTCCTCCGTGCGGAGCGTCCTCCTCGGCGCCGCGGCCGTGGCAGCCGCCGTCGTCCTCGTCTCGCCCCCGGCTGCTGCTGCCTCTGCAGAGGGCCCGCGCGTGCTCGTCGCCGAGTTCGTGAACGACGTCAACCCGGTGACGCAGGACTACCTCCTCGGCGCGATCGACCGGGCCGAGCGCGACGGTTACGCCGCCGTCGTGATCGAGATGGACACGCCCGGCGGCCTCGCCTCGTCGATGCGCGCGATCGTGAAGGGGATCCTCGCCGCCGAGGTGCCCGTGGTCGTCTACGTCGCTCCGAGCGGCTCGAGCGCCGACTCCGCCGGCGCGGTGATCGGCATGGCGGCCGACGTCCTCGCGATGGCGCCGGGAACGAACATCGGCTCGTCGACGCCCATCCTCGCGAGCGGCGAGGACGTGTCCGACGACCTGCGCCGGAAGATCGTGAACGACGCAGCGGCGTACATCGGCGAGCTGGCGCGGGAGAACGGGCGGAACGTCGAGGAGGCGCGCAAGATGGTGCGCCAGGCGTCGAACCTCGGCGCGCGCGAGGCGCTGCAGCTCGACGTCGCCGACTTCATCGCGGAGGACTACCCCGACCTCTTCCGGCAGATGAACGGCGTCGTCCCGAAGACGAAGCCCGATCTCCGCGTCGGAACGCCGGCGGGCACGGCGATCGAGCGGACGGAGATGTCGCGCTGGAAGAGCCTGCTCGACCTGCTGATCGACCCGAACATCGTCACCCTGATGCTGTCGATCGGCCTCATCGGGCTCGTCGTCGAGCTGTGGAACCCGGGCCTCGTCTTCCCCGGCACCGTCGGCGCGATCTCGCTCGTCGTCGGCCTGTACGGGACGCAGGTGCTGCCCGTGTCCGCAGCCGGGCTGCTGCTGATGGCGCTCGCCGCCGCCTTCTTCGTCGCGGAGGCGTTCATCGCCTCGCACGGCGCGCTGTCCGTCGCCGGCGGCGTCACGTTCGTGATCGGCGCGCTGATGCTCTTCGATCCTGCCGGCGAGGCGTACCAGGTGTCGATCCAGCTCGCGCTCGCGATCGCCGTGACCCTGACGCTCGTCTTCGGCGTCGCGATGGCGAAGGCCGCGCGGCTGCGCGCGAGCGCGCCCCTCGTCGGGACGCACCGCCTCGTCGGCGAGAGCGGCGTCGTCCGCGGCGACGGGCTCGTCTTCGTCGAGGGCGAGCTCTGGCGCGCCCGCCGCACGGACGGCGGTGCGTTCGTGCCCGGTGAGCGCGTCCGCGTCGAGACGGTGCGGGAGGACGCACTCGAGCTCGTCGTCTCCGCACCCGAAGTCGCTGCCCCCGACCCCGAACCGACCCCCGCCGAAAGGACCTGATCCCGTGCCGATCACGCTGATCGCCCTCGCCGCAGTCGTCGTCATCCTGCTGATGTTCCTGTTCGCCGCGGTCAAGGTCGCGCGCGAGTACGAGCGCGGCGTCGTCTTCCGGCTCGGACGGCTCCTCCCCCAGCCGAAGGGCCCCGGCCTCTTCATCCTGATCCCGGTGATCGACCGCATGGTGAAGGTCGACCTGCGGACGATCACGCTGAACGTGCCGCCGCAGGAGGTGATCACGAAGGACAACGTCCCGGTCCGCGTGAACGCCGTCGCCTACTTCCGGATCGTCGAGCCGAAGAACGCGATCGTGCAGGTCGAGAACTTCATGGTCGCGACGTCGCAGATCTCGCAGACGACGCTGCGCTCGGTGCTCGGCCAGCACATGCTCGACGAGCTGCTCTCGGAGCGCGACAAGATCAACGCGATCCTGCAGTCCATCATCGACGAGGCGACGTCGCCGTGGGGCGTCAAGGTCTCGATCGTCGAGGTCAAGGACGTCGAGATCCCGGCGGGGATGCAGCGGGCGATGGCGCGCCAGGCGGAGGCCGAGCGCGAGCGGCGCGCGAAGGTGATCAGCGCCGAGGGCGAGTTCCAGGCCTCGCAGAAGCTCTCCGAGGCGGCCGACGTGATGGCGCGCTCGCCGATGGCCCTGCAGCTCCGCTACCTCCAGACGCTGCTCGAGATCGGCGCGACGAACAGCTCGACGATCGTGTTCCCGGCGCCGATCGACATGCTCCAGACGTTGCTGGGCACGCGCGCCGACGGGAACGGCGGCAGCGCCCCGCAGGGAGGCGCAGGCCGCACGGCACCGGAGAGTTAGGAGGGCGGGAGGAAGGGCAGGGGGCTCAGCTCGTGCGCGGCCGCGTCTCGCGAAAGCGGCGAGCGGCGTCGATCGCGGCACCGAGGTTGAGACCCTTGTCCTTCGCCTGCTTGATCAGCATCACGGTCTCGAGGGCGTCCATGTCGTAGATCCGCTGCTTCTTGCCCTTCGTCGGGATCTGCGCCTTGTTCGTCCAGTAGTCGAGCTGCATCTTGGAGATGCCGGCGATCTGGCACACCTGGCCCAGATAGAGCTCGACCTTCTCGAGATGCTCCGACAGATTTATCGGTTCGAGCAGGTCAACTTGATTGCTGTAAGCCATAGTGCACCCTCTATCGGCAGGTACGAGGAACCTCTCAAGAGGGAGGTATACACGTCTTTTCCTCTTTTGTGAAGAGGAAAGTTAAGGTTTCGGTCGGTAAAGCCTACTCGTCGCGCGACGGCGCCGCCTCGGTCGCGGGATTCGTCGCGTCCTCCACCGCCGCCTCGACGCTCTGCCCGGAGTCGTCGCTCTCGACGACCGGGGCGAGGCTCGAGACGCGCTCGTCGCCGCGGAGCCGCATCACGATCACACCCTGCGTGGAACGACCGGCGCGCCGGATCCCGTCCACGGGCATCCGGATGACCGTGCCGCCGGTCGAGATCAGCATCACCTGGTAGCCGTCGCGGACGACGCGGGCACCGGCGAGCTTCCCCTTCGCCTCCGTCAGCTGGACCGTCTTCACGCCGAGGCCGCCGCGACCCTTCTTCGGGTACTCGTGGAGCGGCGTCCGCTTCCCGTAGCCGTTCTCGGTCACGACGAGTAGGTCGGCGTCGTCCTCGGCGACATTGACCTCGATCACCTCGTCGCCGGTGCGGAGGCTCATCCCGCGGACGCCGGACGCCGCGCGACCCATCGCACGCACGTCCGACTCGTGGAACCTGATCGCCTGACCCGACCGCGACACCATGAGGATGTCGTCGTCGCCGTCGGAGAGGCGCACGCCGACGAGCTCATCGCCCTCGCGCATCCGCAGCGCGATGATGCCGTCTGCCTTGAGCGGCGTGTTGTACTCGAGGAGCTCGGTCTTCTTGACGACGCCGTCGCGGGTCGCGAAGACGAGGTACTTCGACTCCTTGTAGTCACGCGTGGCGATCACCGCGCGCACGGACTCGTCCTGCCGGAACGGGAGCAGGTTCACGATCGCGCGGCCCTTCGACTGGCGCGACCCGAGCGGGAGCTCGTGCACCTTGAGGCGGTAGACCTTGCCGACGCTCGTGAAGAAGAGGATGTAGTCGTGGGTCGAGGCGACGAAGAGGTGCTCGATGTAGTCCTCGTCCTTCAGGTCCATCCCCATCACGCCCTGGCCGCCGCGCCGCTGCTCGCGGTACGTCGTGACCGGGAGCCGCTTGATGTAGCCGGACCGGGTGATCGCGATCACCATGTCCTCCTCCGCGATCATGTCCTCGAGCGAGAGCTCGCCCTCGGCGCTCACGATCTCGGTGCGGCGATCGTCGTTCTTCGCGTAGATCGAGCGGATCTCGGTCAGCTCCTCGCGGATGAGGCCGTCGATCCGGGCGGGATCGCCCAGGATCGCGCGCAGCTCTGCGATCCGCTCCTGCAGATCGCGGAACTCCTCCTCGACGCGCTTGCGCTCGAGCCCGGTGAGGGCGCGCAGCCGGAGGTCGAGGATCGCCTGGGCCTGGATCTCCGAGAGGTCGAACCGCCCCATCAGCCCGCTGCGCGCCTCGTCGGTGTCGGCGGCGCCGCGGATGAGCGCGATCACCTCGTCGAGGTTGTCGAGCGCGATCAGGTAGCCCTGCAGGACGTGCGCGCGCTCCTCGGCCTTGCGGAGCTCGTGCTTCGACCGGCGCGTGATGATCTGGCGCTGGTAGTCGAGGTAGTGGCGGACGAGCTCGAGCAGCGACAGCGTCCGCGGCACGTTGTCGACGAGCGCGACGGCGTTGTAGCCGAACGTCGTCTGGAGCGCCGTGTGCTTGTAGAGCTTGTTGAGGACGACCTGCGGGATCGCCTCGCGCTTGAGCTCGATCTGGATCCGCATGCCCGTGCGGTCGGAGTGGTCGGCGAGATCGGAGACCTCGGTGATCACCTTCTCCTGGACGAGGTCCGCGATCTTCTTGATCACGCCGGCGTCGCCGCCCTTCTTGACGCCGTAGGGGAGCTCGGTCACGACGATCGCGCTCTTGCCGCCGCGCAGCTCCTCGACGTGCGCGCGTGCGCGCATCACGATCCGGCCGCGCCCGGTGCGGTAGGCGTCGCGGATCCCCTGGCGACCGACGATGATGCCGCCCGTCGGGAAGTCCGGCCCCTTGACGTGCTTCATCAGGTCCTCGACGCTCGCGTCCGGCTTGTCGATCAGCTGCACGATCGCGTCCGTGATCTCGGAGAGCCGGTGCGGCGGCATGTTCGTCGCCATCCCGACGGCGATCCCCGCGGAGCCGTTCACGAGCAGGTTCGGGAAGCGCGACGGCAGCACCGACGGCTCGCGCCGCGACTCGTCGTAGTTCGGGACGAAGTCGACGGTGTCCGCGTCGATGTCGCGGAGCATCTCGGTCGCGATCCGCGACAGGCGGCACTCGGTGTAGCGCATCGCCGCCGGCGGGTCGTCGTCCACGGAGCCGAAGTTGCCCTGGCCGTCGACGAGCGGGTAGCGCAGGCTGAACGGCTGCGCCATCCGGACGAGCGTGTCGTAGATCGCCGAGTCGCCGTGCGGGTGGTACGAGCCCATCACGTCGCCGACGACGCGCGCCGACTTCTTGTACGGCCGGTTCGGCTGCATCCCGGCCTCGTGCATCCCGTAGAGGACGCGCCGGTGCACGGGCTTGAGGCCGTCGCGCACGTCGGGGAGCGCGCGCCCGACGATGACGCTCATCGCGTAGTCGAGGTAGCTCGAGCGCATCTCCTGCTCGAGCTCGCGCGGCTCCACGCGGCCGCGGCCGAGCGGCTCGCCGAGCGGCGGGTTCAGCTCAGACATCGAGGAACCTCACGTCGCGCGCGTTCTCCTCGATGAACGCCCGGCGCGGCTCGACCTGGTCGCCCATCAGCATCGAGAAGAGCTTGTCGGCCGCGGAGGCGTCCTCGACGTCGACGCGGATCAGGAGACGGCGCTGCGGGTCCATCGTGGTCTCCCACAGCTGCTCCTCGTTCATCTCGCCGAGCCCCTTGAACCGCGACAGCTGGATCCCCTCCTTCGCGAGGTCGAGCGCCTCGTGGCGCAGCGAACCGAAGGTCTCCGCGAGCCGTGTCTTCTTCCCGGAGGCGAGCGTGAACGGCGGCGGCCCGGTCGTCTCGATCAGCTTGGCGTACGCGCGGCGCAGGTTCGTGTAGATCGGGGATGTGAGGAGCTCGGCCGGCACCGTCAGGTGGGTCGCCGCGCTCGTCTCGGTCTCGACGACCCGCACGTCGAGCGTCGCGTCGCCCGCGCCGAGGACGCTGAGCGCGTAGCCGTTGTCGACAGAAGCGTCGATCGCCTTGCCGAGCGCCGCGAGCGACTCCGTGTCGGCCTCGACGATGCGGTGCGTGATCATGAAGTCGGCTGCGGGCGCGCCGAAGTCCTCGCGCAGACGCGCCAGCCATCCTTCGAACTCGGTGAGGGCGCGCACGTAGCGGCCCCAGCGCGCCTCGGTCAGCTTCAGCTGGTTGCCGTCGCGGTCGCGCACGTCGAGCTCGCCCACGCGCTCGCGCACGAGGAGCTCCTCGAGCTGCGAGTCCTTCTCGAAGTAGAACTCCTGGTTGCCGAGCTTGACCTTGTAGAGCGGCGGCACGGCGATGTACACGTGGCCGCGGTCGATCAGCTCGGACATCTGCCGGTAGAGGAACGTGAGGATCAGGGTCCGGATGTGCGAGCCGTCGACGTCGGCGTCCGTCATCACGATCACGCGGTGGTAGCGCAGCTTCGAGATGTCGAACTCGTCGCCGATCCCGGTCCCGATCGCCGTGATCATCGCCTGGATCTCGTTGTTCGAGAGAACCTTGTTGATCCGGTTCTTCTCGCTGTTGATGATCTTCCCACGCAGCGGCAGGATCGCCTGGTACGTGCGGTCGCGGCCCATCTTCGCGGAGCCGCCGGCGGAGTCGCCCTCGACGATGAAGAGCTCCGCCGCCTCGGGGTCCTTGATCGAGCAGTCCGCGAGCTTCCCCGGTAGCGACGAGTTCTCGAGCGCGCTCTTGCGGCGTGTGAGCTCGCGCGCCTTGCGGGCCGCCTGACGCGCGCGCGCGGCGGACACGGCCTTCGTGATGATCTGCCGCGCGTCCTGCGGGTTCTCCTCCAGGAACTCGGCGAGCTTCTGGTTGACGGTCGTCTTGACGAGGCCCTCGATCGGTGGGTTGCCGAGCTTCGTCTTCGTCTGCCCCTCGAACTGCGGGTTCCGGAGCTTGACGGAGATCACGGCTGCGAGCCCCTCGCGCACGTCCTCGCCCTCGAGGTTGTCCTCCTTCTCCTTCAGAAGGCCCTTGTCGCGCGCGTACCGGTTCAGCGTGCCGGTGAGCGC
>DATMJW010000178.1:0-5706 GCA_035553355.1 Gaiellaceae bacterium
GTGCAGGCGGACGTGGAGCAGCTCGTCGGTCTCGGCGTCGGTGCCGCGGTGATCGAGAGCCCGATCTCCGACGCGAAGCTCGCCGCGCTCGGCGTCTCGCACGACGACATGCTCGGCCGCATCCGCAAGGCGGTCGCGTTCGCCGTCGGCGAAGGGATGACGATCGCGTTCTTCGGCGTCGACGGCTCGCGTGCCGACCTCGGCTTCTTCCGGCGCGCCTACGAGGCCGCGGTCGAGGCGGGGGCGAGCGAGGCGGTCGTCGTCGACACGATCGGCGTCGCGACGCCCGAGGGCGCCGCATACCTCGTCGGGCAGGCGGCGGAGTGGCTCGACGTCCCGATCCACTGGCACGGGCACGACGACTTCGGGCTCGCGACGGCCGCGGCGGTCGCGGCCGTGCAGGCGGGCGCGACCTGGGTGCAGGGGACGGTCAACGGGATGGGCGAGCGCGCCGGGAACGCGAACCTGCTCGAGGTCGCGCTCGCGCTCGAGGCGCTCTACGGCATCCCCACGCGGCTCGACCTCGTGCAGGCGCGCGACCTCGCCGCCCTCGTCCGCGACCGCTCCGGCTACGCGCTCGCGCCCTGGACGCCGCTGACCGGCGAGAACCTCTATACGCGCGAGAGCGGCGCCGTCGCGAGCCAGTTCCACGACCCGCCCGCGATCGAGCCGTACTCGTCGGAGCTCGTCGGCGCGGAGCGCCGTGTCGTGCTCGGGAAGAAGTCCGGCATCGACTCGATCCGGCTGAAGGCGGAGGAGCTCGGGCTGGACGTACCGGCGGAGCGGCACGCGGAGCTGCTCGCGCAGGTGAAGGCGCTCGGCGCGAAGGAGCGACGGCTCGTGACGGACGACGAGTTCCGACGGCTGGCGGCCCCGTGACCTGCGGCAGCCCCCGGCGAAGCGGACGGTCGCCGGTTGACCGGGACGACGGGCGGCGGGGATACTCGGCGCGCTCCATGACATGTCACCGTCCGGAGAGGTGAGGCCCGTGCAATTCAGCCTGTACTCGGAGATCCAGCTCCACCCGGGGAAGTCGCCCGAGCAGATGTACGCCGAGGTGCTGGAGCAGATGGTGAACGCCGATCGGCTCGGCTACGACGTCTATGCCGTGATCGAGCACTTCTTCTTCCCGAAGTTCTCGATCTCGGCGAACCCGACGGCACTCTTCGCCGCTGCGGCGCAGCGGACGCAGCGGATCCGGTTCCGCACGATGCTGCACGCGCTGCCGTACCACAACCCGATGGTGCTGGCGTCTGCGATCGCGGTGACGGACATCCTCACCGGCGGCCGCTACGAGTGGGGCGTCGGGCGCGGCCACGGCTGGATCCCGCCGAAGGCGGGGGTGCCGCTCGACGAGCACGCGCGCCCGAGCTACGAGGAGGCCGTCGACCTGCTCTTCAAGGCCCTCGGGAACGAGGAGTTCTCGCACCGCGGCCACTACTTCGACGTCGAGCACTCCCACATCGTCCCGTTCCCGCAGCGGAAGTTCCGGATCTTCCTCGGCGGGACGTCCGACCGCACCTACGAGCTCGCGGCGGAGAACGGCTGGGGCGTCGCGGTGCCGCCGCTCCTGCCGTACAAGGCGCTCGAGGAGCAGCTCGACCTCTACCGCGCGAAGTGCGCCGAGCACGGGAAGGGGCCGGACATCGTGTGGCTCCACGCCTGCCACCTCGACGACGACCGCGAGACCGCGCTCCGCGAGGCGCGGGACTGGACGGTCGGCTTCATCAAGGGGAACTCGTCGCCGCTGACGGAGCATCCGGTGCCCGACAAGGAGGGCCTCGTCAAGGCGGGCTACGGGTTCTACGCGGCCGGGATCATGGAGCAGCTCGCCGAGGTGCCGTTCGAGCAGCTCGTCGAGGACGACTACATCTGGGTGGGCACGCCGCAGGACGTGATTGAGCGGATCGAGGAGACGCAGAAGGTCTGCCCCGGCATCTCCGAGATCGGGATCACGGTGAACGCCGGTGGCGCGCCGCACTGGATGGCGATCAAGAACCAGGAGCTCTTCGCGTCGGCCGTGATGCCGCACTTCAAGGGCGGCGACCGCGAGGCGGTCGCCGCGGCGTGACGGCGTGATCGAGCGCGTGTGCGTCGTCGGCGGTGGCGTCATCGGCAGCCTCTATGCGGCGCACCTCAGCCGCGTCGCCGAGACGTGGGTGCTGACGCGGCGGCCCGAGCACGCACGCGCGCTCGAGGAGCGCGGCCTCCGCGTCAGCGGCCGCGCCGACTTCACCGGCACGGTGCGCGCGACGGACGACGCCGACGAGCTCCCGGAGTTCGACGTCGGCATCGTCGCGACCAAGGGCACGAGCGTCGACGCCGCGGCCTCGGCGCTCGAGGGCCGCTTCGCGTCCGCGACGATCGTGACCGTCCAGAACGGCCTCGGTGCCGAAGGGATCGTCCGCCGCCACGGCGACTGGCCGATCGTCTCGGGCGTGACGTTCATGAGCGGCACCCGACACGACGACGCGCACGTCGAGTACATCCTCGACACGGAGACGTGGCTCGGGCCGTTCGACGAGACGCCGTACGCGACGGTCGAGGCGCTCGCGGAGCTCATCCGGGAGGCGGGCCTGAAGGCACGGGCGTTCCCCGACCTGCGGCCCGCGCAGTGGTCGAAGCTGATCTTCAACGCGACCGTGAACGCCGTCGCTGCGCTGACGGGGCTCCCGCACGACCCGCACTTCGCCGCGCAGGAGGAGCCTGGCGATCTGGGGCACCTCGTGCGGGCGCTGATGGACGAGGGGAAGGCGGTCGCCGCCGCGGCCGGGGTGGAGCTGCACGAGGATCCGTGGGAGATGAACGTGCTCGCGACCCGGCGGGGGAGCGCGCACTATCCGTCCATGCTCGAGGACGTCGAGGCACGCCGCCCGACCGAGATCGAGCTGATCACCGGCGCGCTCGTGCGCGAGGCCGAGCGCCTCGGCGTGCCGGTGCCGCTGCATGCGACCCTCTACCGCCTGATCAAGGCGAAGGAGGCATCGTGGAACCTGACCGGGCGATCCGAAGGGAGAGAGGCATGACACGCACGCGCTTGCACGCGATCGCGGCGCTCCTCGCGCTGCTGCTCGCGTTCACCGTCGCCGCCTGTGGCGGCGACGAGGAGGCCGCGGACACCGACGCGGGGGCGGCCACGACCGAGGCGGCGACGACCGCCGAGGAGCCGGCGAACACGGAGCCGATCGTGATCGGCTGGGCGTTCGACTCGAGCGGCAACATGGCGCCGTTCGACAACCCAGCGCTCGCTGCGGCGAAGATCCGCGTCGAGCAGCTCAACGAGGAGGGCGGCGTCGACGGCCGCAACCTCCAGATCGAGACCTGCGACACCCAGAACAACGAACCGGCGAAGGCGAAGGCGTGCGCCGCGCAGCTGCTCGACGCGGGCGCCGAGATCATGTTCGTGACCTGCGACGTCGACTTCGCGACGCCGGTGGTGCAGGAGGCGATCTCGAACGGCAAGCTCGCGGTCGCGCCGTGCATCGGAACCGACCAGATGGGGCCGAAGCGCTTCGGCGAGGCCGGCGAGCTCGCGTTCAGCTACGGCAACGCCGCACAGGACGAGGGCTCGGCGATGGCCGAGTTCGCGTGGGAGCAGGGGTGGCGATCGGCGGCGCTCGCGACGAACACGCTCCTCGTCTACTTCAAGAACGTCGTGCAGGCGTTCGAGGCGCGGTTCACCGAGCTCGGCGGCGAGATCGTCACGCGCGAGACGTACGCGACGGGTGCGAACAACGTGCAGGCGGCGGTGAGCCGGCTGAACGACGCGAAGGCCGACGTGATCGTGACCTCGACCGCGTTCGGGGAGCTGCCGGCGCTCGTGTCGGGCGTCCGCTCGCTCGGGAACGAGACGCCGATCCTCAACTCGTGGGCCGGTGACGGCACCTACTGGGTCACGAAGAACCCGCCGGTGACGAACTACTACGCCGTCACGTACGCATCGGTCTTCGGCGACGACCCGAACGAGGAGGTCAAGGAGCTGATCGCGCGGATGACGGAGGAGGGCGCGCAGCCCGGCACCGGCGGGTTCATCACCGGCGCCGCCGCGATCGACGGCGTCGTCGAGGCGATCCGCCGCGCCGACGGCTCGACGGAGGGCGAGGCCCTGGCCGCCGAGATGGAGCAGTTCGAGAACGTCGAGACGATCTCGGGGAACGTGAACTTCTCGAACGAGCTGCACTCGGTCTTCGGGCGCGAGTACCGCGTGATCAAGGTCGACAACAACGAGGGCAGCTATGTCGGCGCGGTCACGGCGAAGGTCGTCCCCGAGCTGACGGGTTGACGGACGCCGAGGTCGCCGGCACGGAAGGGAGGCCCGGGGCTCTCCGGGCCTCCTCCGTGTCCCGTTCGTTCGCGGGCATCCACGCGCTGCGGGACGTGACGCTCGAGCTGCGGCGGCACGAGGTCGTCGGGCTGATCGGGCCGAACGGCGCCGGGAAGTCCACGCTCGTCAACCTGCTGTCCGGGTTCGACGCGCCGACGAGCGGCCGGATCGAGCTCGACGGGGAGGACGTGACGGGGTGGGTGCCGCACCGCCTCGGGCGCGCGGGCGTCGCGCGCACGTTCCAGCACAGCCGCTCGTTCGGGAGCCTCACCGTTCGGGAGAACGTCGAGGTCGCGGCGCTCGGCGCGGGACGCGCCGCGGGCGCTGCGCGCCGGCGCGCCGACGAGCTGCTGCGCCTGCTTCGTCTCGAGCGCTTCGCGAGCGCGCCCGCCGCGACGCTCGCGCACGGGGACGAGCGACGGCTCGGCGTCGCTCGGTCGCTGGCGGGCGACCCGCGCTACGTCCTGCTCGACGAGCCCGCGGCCGGGCTTCCGGAGGCGGAGGTGCCGGAGTTCGCGGAGGTCGTCCGCGCGGTGCGCGACGAGCACGACGCGGGCGTCCTGCTGATCGACCACAACATGACGTTGATCATGGAGGTCTGCGACAGGATCCACGTCCTCGACCAGGGGGCGACCCTCGCGGAGGGAACGCCCGCGGAGATCCGTGCGAACCTCGACGTCACGGCCGCCTACCTCGGCGAGAGCGCGGTCGCGGAGGTGGCGTGACCGAGGTCCTGCTCGAGCTCGACCGCGTCGAGATCCGGCACGGCGGCGTCGCGGCGGTACGCGGGCTCTCGCTCGAGGTGCGCCGCGGCGAGATCGTGGGGCTGATCGGCCCGAACGGCGCCGGGAAGTCGACGACGCTGCACGCGATCATGGGCGTGCTGCCGCTCGCGGCGGGCGCCATCCGGGTGCGCGGGGAGCCGGTGCGTGCAGGGCGGCCCGAGCAGGTCGCCCGCTCCGGCGTCGCGCTCGTCCCCGAGGGCCGGCGCATCTTCGGCGGCTTCACGGTGGAGGACAACCTTCGGCTGGGTCTCGCGTCCCGGCGCACGCGCGACGCGGCCGCGCGCCTCGCGGAGGTGATCGAGCTCTTCCCCGTGCTCGGGGAGTTCCGCGCGCGGCAGGCGGGTGCGCTCTCGGGGGGGCAGCAGCAGCAGCTCGCGATCGGCCGCGCGCTGATGGCCGACCCCGAGCTCCTGCTCCTCGACGAGCCGTCGCTCGGGCTCGCACCCACGGTCGTCGACGCCGTTTTCGCGGCGCTCGCCGAGATCCGCGCGCGCGGCGTCACCGTCCTCCTCGTCGAGCAGCGCGCCCAGCGCACGGTCGCCTTCGCCGACCGCACGTACGTCCTCGCGAACGGCGAGCTGCGGACGACGCTCACCC
>DATMJW010000179.1:0-2674 GCA_035553355.1 Gaiellaceae bacterium
CCGGCGCGCCAGCGCTCGATGCGCTCGATCTCGGTCTCGGGTGTCTTCAGCTCCGTCGCGGCCATCGTCTCTCCCTTGTACACCGTTTTCGTCGGAACCACGCCTTCGGTTGTCCCCTTTTTCGGTGAAACGGATGAAGACCGCGTAAGGATTTTGCGACGGCGGCGATTCGCCGGCTTCTTCCGACCGGACGGTCCTCGTCCACGGCCCCGTTATCGTCGCTGGCATGGCGAGGGCGTACGGGATCAACCACGTCGCGCTCGAGGTCGGCTCCGTCGACGACGCGCTCGCGTTCTACGGCGCCCTCTTCGAGCTGACGCTGCGCGGGCGGGGTCCTGGCATGGCGTTCCTCGACCTCGGCGACCAGTTCATCGCGCTCGCCGAAGCGCCGGCGCACGGGCCGGACCTGCACCGGCACTTCGGTCTCGTCGTCGACGACGTGGCGGCGGTGCTCGCCGCCGCACGGGAGCAGGGCGTCGAGGTGTTCGGCGGGAACTCGTTCCGCGACCCGTGGGGGAACCACGTGCAGGTGGTCGCGTACAGGGATGTCCAGTTCACGAAGACGGAGGAGGTGCTCCGCGGGATCGGCATCGACGGGGCGAAGAGCGAGCGGGCGCTCGCCGAGCTGCGCGCGAAGGGCCTCGGCGCCTGAGCGCGGCGACGTCGAACGTCCTCCGCGGCTGGCGCGAGCGCGAGTACGGCAGGTCGCGCGGCGGCCTCCCGCTCCGCGTCCAGCTCCCCGCGCATGACGGGCCGGTAGGCGGCCTCCTCGTCGCGGCGCAGCACGGCGAGGAGGCGGAGACGGGGCTTCTCGCGCGGCGGCTGCTCGAGCGCATCCCCGGGGACGAGACCGACTGGGCGGTCGTTCAGGTGGCAAACCCGGACGGCCTGCTCAACGGCACGCGTCAGAACGCGGCGGGGGTCGACCTGAACCGGAACTTCCCCTGCGCGTCATGGCGCCGCGATCCGTCGTACACCTACCCTCCGGGGATCGATCCGGAGCTGCGGGAGCTGCGGAACCGCACGAGCCTCTCCTCACCGGGAGCGGAGCCGGCCTCGGAGCCCGAGACGCAGGCGCTGATGGCGCTCGTGCGCGAGCTGCGGCCGCCGCTCGTCCTCGACCTGCACGCGCCGATCGAGCTGATCCTCGTCCGCGAGGGCGTGCCGCGCGAGCCGGTCGAGCTGCTCGCGAGCGCGGCGGGCCTGCCGGTGGTCTCGGAGCTCGAGGTGGACTCGCCGGGTGCGTTCGACGAGTGGCTGAAGGAGCAGGGGATCCCGGCGATCGTCTACGAGGTCGAGCACGCCGGCCTGCCGCAGCTCTGCAAGCGGCACCTGCCCGGCCTCGAGCGGCTGCTGCGCAGCGGTTCCCGCAGCGCCTGACCGGCCGCGGCGTCTAGAGGACGGCGTCTACGCCGAGCAGCGTGCGCGCCTCGGCGAGGAAGTCCGAGTCGATCGCGACGCGATGCTGCGGGCCGAGCGCGAGCGTCTTCGGCCCCAGGGACGTCTCGAGCGAGACGTAGACCGGCGACTCGCCGGGGTACTCCTTCACGAGGCCGGCGAGCTCGCGCACGATCCCCGCACGCGCCTGCCGCGCGTCGAGCTTGAACCGGATCTCGCGCCGCTCCGGTACGGCCTCGAACGGCGTCAGCTCCATCGCGATCAGCTTCGTCTCCCCTGCCTGCTTGTGGTCGACGCGCCCCTTGATCACGAGGACGCGGTCGGCGACGCAGAGGTCGCGCGCCGCCACGTACGTCGAGTTGAAGACGACCGCCTCGCCGCCGCCGGTCGGGTCGTCGAGCGTGAGGAAGACCATCGGCTCGCCCTTCTTCGTCGTGAGCTGCTTGACCGCGGAGACGATGCCGCCGACGGTCACGATCTCGCCGTCGCGCCGGCGCTCCAGGTCGGCGAGCGTGCAGTCGGTCTTCCGCCGGAGCTGCTCGCGCACCGCGTGGAGCGGGTGCTCGGAGACGTAGAGCCCGAGCGTCTCCTTCTCGAGCCGCAGCAGCTCGCCCTTCTCGAACTCGCCCGGCGGGATCACGGGATGATGCTTCGGCTCGTCGGCCGCCGCGTCGCCGCCCCCGCCGCCGAGGTCGAAGATCGACGCCTGCCCGGCGAGGCGGTCGGCGGCGTGCTTCTGCCCCCAGGCGAGCGCCTGCTCGAGCGAGGCGAGCATCCCCATCCGAGACGCTCCGGTCGAGTCGAGGGCGCCGCACTTGACGAGCGCCTCGAGCGCACGCTTGTTCACCACCTGCGGGTCGACGCGCTCGGTGAAGTCCCAGATCGACGCGAACGGGCCGCCCTCCGCACGCGCGGCGACGATCGTCCGCGCAGCCGTCTCGCCGACCGCCTTGACCGCGTTCAGCCCGAAGCGGATCCGCCCCTCGACGACCGCGAAGTCGACCTGCGACGAGTTGACGTCGGGCGGCAGCACCTCGATCCCGAGCTCGTCGCAGGCGTTCACGTAGAACGGCACGCGGTCCTTCGTGTTCATCACGGAGGAGATGAGCGCGGCCATGTACTCGCACGGATGGTTCGCCTTCAGCCACGCCGTGCGGTAGGCGATCAGCGCGTAGCACGCGGCGTGCGACTTGTTGAAGGAGTAGTCCTGCGCCTTCTCGATGTCGTCCCAGAGCTGCCGCGCGACCTGCTCGGAGGTCTCGTTCGCGATGCACCC
>DATMJW010000180.1:0-16620 GCA_035553355.1 Gaiellaceae bacterium
TGGGAGAGTCTTCATGAAGAGAAGGAACCTGGCCGCGGTGGCGCTCGCCGCCGTCGCGTCGCTCGCAGTCGCGGCGACCGCCGCAGCACACGAGCTTGACCATCCGGCCCCCGGGTACACGGCGGCGGCTCCGGTCGGTACCGGCGTCAACTCGGGCCCCGCCGGCGCGTGGAAGCTCCTGACGACGTTCCCCACGGGGAACCCGCACACGGACCTCGACTTCTTCACGCAGGGCGGCGAGACCTACGCCTCGGTCGGCACGCTCGCGGTCGGCCCCAACGCCGGTGGGCAGACGATCGTGCAGCTCACGAACCGCGGCGAGGTGCAGCCGCGCTACGTCAGCTCGCACCCGTCGGCGTCGTGCGTCAGCGACCCGTCGGCCGCCCTCGGCCTGCAACACGACGTCGAGGCGACGCCGAAGGGCGACGCGATCCTGAACGTCGAGAACTCCGACGCGGTCCGCACCGACGCGCAGCTCCTGCTCGACGCGACCGACCACCGCGGCCGCTGTCACGACCAGGGCGTCGCGGGCATCGCCTCCGCGCCCCGCGGCGGCATCGAGATCGTCGACATCACGAACATCCTCGACCCGGTCGAGATCGGCCTCACGAGCCACATCGGCGAGGCGCACACGGTCAACGTCGACCCGAAGCGGCCGCACATCGCCTACGCGGTCACCTCGGACGCCGTCGGTGTCGGCCCTGCGCCGGAGCACAAGCGGCTGAACGAGGTGCCGGGCTCCTCGGATCGCAACGACCTCGACGGGTTCGAGGTGATCGACCTCTCGAGCTGCATGAACTTCCCGGTCCTGACGAGCATCGAGCTGCGCCGGTCGCTGTGCCGTCCGCAGGTGTACCGCTACCGGTTCCCGTCGACGTTCGCGGCCCTCGGCCACACGGCGAAGGGCACCGTCTACGGCTGCCACGAGCTCGAGATCTACCCGAACGACGTGCTCACGTGCGGCGGCGGTGCAGCGGGCCTCGTGTTCGACATGAGCCGCGCGTTCGACGGCAACGGCAGGCCGAAGGGGACGCCGCTCCCGTGCCGTGTCCGGCCGAGCTCGACCGTCGGCGTCACGACCACGGCGGCGATGGTGACCGACTGCGTCGTCGGCGAGGGCGGGCAGAGCCTCGACGTCCCGACCTGGCTCGCGAACGGCGCGCCGTCGCTCGCGGGCGTGCAGTTCCTCGGCAGCGTCTACCACCAGGGCCGCGGCGGGCCGTACCCGTCGACCGAGGACAACGACTTCAACCACGAGCTCGAGCTCAGCGGCTCCGGGAAGTACCTGATCGCGACCGACGAGCGCGGCGGCGGCGTCGCGCCGCCGGGTGCGACGTGCGCGACCGGCGTCGACAACGTCCAGGGGAACGGCGGCGTCCACTTCTACAGGCGCGACGCGCTGCTCACCTCGACGCCGACGGCCGAGCAGGCGTGGGCGCAGTACGCGCGCACGCCCGACGGGAAGAAGGCGATCTACCGCGCGACCCCGCGCACCGGGGCAGAGCCGTCCGTCTGCACCGCCCACGTCTTCCAGCAGATCCCGGGCCAGAACCGGATCTTCATGGGCTGGTACTCGCAGGGAACGCAGGTGGTCGACTTCGTCGAGCGGGCCGACGGCACGGTCGAGCTGAAGGAGGCGGGCTGGTTCATCCCGGAGAACGCGAACACCTGGACCTCGCACGTCTTCAAGATGCGCGAGAACGCCGACGGGACGTTCACGTACTGGGGCGCGACCGGTGACTTCCTGATCGACGGCACCGGGCGGAGCGCCATCGACGTCTGGGAGGCCACGCTCCCCGCACCGCCGAAGCCGGCGGCGAGCAAGAAGAAGTAGGCGCGGGAGCCGGGGAGCCGCCACGTCGGCGGCTCCCCGGCCCGCCACGCCTGAACCGCCGCGCGACCTGCGACGATCGCGCCGTGGCGACGACGCTGATCGTGAACCCGTACGCGACGCGCGTGACGGAGGAGCGGACGGCCGCCGTGGCGCGGGAGCTCGGTGCGGACACGGTCGTCCTCACCGAGAGGCGCGGCCACGCGACGGAGCTCGCGCGCGAGGTGGCGACGGGGACGGTCGTCGTCTTCTCCGGCGACGGCGGCTTCAACGAGGCGCTGAACGGGCTGCGGCCGGGCGTCGCGGTCGGCTTCGTTCCCGGCGGCGGCACGAGCGTGCTGCCGCGCGCGCTCGGGCTCCCCCGCGACCCGGTCACCGCGGCGCGCGCGATCGCGAACGGCCGCACCCGCCGGATCTCGGTCGGCCGCGCGAACGGCCGCCGCTTCGGCTTCAGCGCCGGCCTCGGCTTCGACGCCGAGCTCGTGCGGCGCATGGACGCGCGCGGTCGCGACGCGTCCGGCAAGCGGCCCGGCGACCTCGTCTTCGCCGCGACCGCGGCGCGGCTGCTCGCGGAGAGGCGCGGCCGCTTCGACCCGCTGGTGGAGATCGCCGGTCACGGCAGCGTCGCGTTCGCGCTCGTCGCGAACGCCGACCCGTACACGTACGCCGGGCGGCTGCCTCTGCACGTCTCGCCGGACGCGACGTGGGAGGGCGGCGTGGACGTCGTCGGCCCGATCTGCGTCAGGCCCGGCTCGCTGCCGCGGCTGCTCGCGCTCGCCCTGACGGGCCGCGGGTTCGGCCGCGCGAAGGGACTCGTCCGCGTCCACGACGCGGATCGGGTGGAGCTGCGCGCACACCGGCCGCTCCCCTTCCAGATGGACGGGGAGGATCTCGGCGACGTGACGGAGGTCGTCGTCGAGTGCGAGCGGTCCGCCGTCGACGTGCTCGTGCCGTGACGCGCTGACGCCGCTGCATACACTTTCGCGCGTGGCCCAGGTGCTCCCTGCGGAGCGTGAGCTCCGGCGCGTGATCGGCGACGGCGCGTCCGTCCCCGACGGCGAGGTCGAAGGCCTCGACGCCGACGAGCTGATCGCGCTCTACCGCTCGCTCGTCCTCCTGCGCACGTACGACGAGCGCTCGCTCGTCTACCACCGGCAGGGCCGGATCGGCACGTACGCGATCTTCTGGGGGCACGAGGCGATGCAGGCCGGCTCCGTCCACGCGCTGACGGACGACGACTGGATCTTCCCGAGCTATCGCGAGTCCGCGATCGGCCTCCTCCGCGGGATGCCGGCCGCGACGATCCTCTCCTGGTGGCGCGGCCACCCGTCCGGGTGGTGGAACCCGGCCGACTACAACGTCGCCTCGATCTGCGTGCCGATCGCGACGCACGTCCCGCACGCGGCAGGCCTCGCCTGGGGGAAGAAGCTGAGGGGCGAGCCGGCGTGTGCGATCGCCTACTTCGGCGACGGCGCGACCTCCGAGGGTGCCTTCCACGAGGGCGCCAACTTCGCTGCGGTCATGGACGCGCCGCTCGTCCTCTTCTGCAACAACAACGGCTGGGCGATCTCGACGCCGGTCACGGCGCAGACGCGTGCGGAGACGCTGGCGGACAAGGCCGTCGGCTACGGGATTCCGGCAGCGCGCGTCGACGGCGGCGACGTGCTGGCGGTGTTCGAGGCGACTCGCGACGCCGTCGCCCGCGCCCGCGCCGGCGAAGGCCCGAGCTTCATCGAGGCGGTGACGTACCGCGCCGCGCCTCACGCGACGGCGGACGACCCCAGCGCGTACATCGATCCCGCGCGGGTGGAGGAGGCGCGCGCGAACGAGTGCGTCGGCCGCTACGAGCGCTACCTGCGCCGCCAGGGCCTGCTCGACGACGCGGTCGCCGAGGAGATCCGCGCGGAGGCCGCTGCGGTGATGCGCGAGGGGATCGCGGCCGCGGAAGCGGAGTCGCCTGCTGATCCGGCGCTCCTCTTCGAGCACGCGTTCGTCGACCCGCCCGCGTCCTACGCCGCCGATCTCGCCGACCTGCGGCGGATCCTCGGAGGCGGCAGTGGCTGAGCGGCTGCTCGTGGAGGCGGTGAACGACGCGCTCCACGTCGAGATGGAGCGCGACCCGTCGGTGCTCGTGATGGGCGAGGACGTCGGCCGTGCCGGAGGCGTCTTCCGGGCGACCGCCGGCCTCCGCGACCGCTTCGGCCCCGAGCGGTGCGTCGACACCCCGCTCGCCGAAGCGGGGATCCTCGGCACGGCCGTCGGGCTCTGCATGGCCGGCTTCCGGCCGGTGTGCGAGATGCAGTACGACGCGTTCTCGTACCCGTGCCTCGACCAGCTGATCACGCACGTGGGGCGGTACCGCTGGCGTACCGGCGGCGGGATGGAGTTCCCGATCACGATCCGCATGCCGTACGGCGGCGGGGTGCGCGCGCCGGAGCTCCACGACGACTCGCCCGAGACGTACTACGTGCACACGCCGGGGATCAAGGTCGCGATTCCGGCGACGCCCGGCGACGCCAAGGGGCTGCTCGCTGCGGCGATCCGCGACCCCGACCCCGTCGTGATCCTCGAGCCGAAGGTCTCGTACCGCACGGCGCGGGAGGAGGTGCCGGACGGCGAGCACGTCGTGCCGCTCGGGCGCGCGCGGCTCGCGCGGCAGGGCACCGATCTCACCCTCGTCGCCTACGGGGCGATGATCCCCGTCTGCGAGCGCGCCGCCGACGAGCTCGCCGGCGACGCATCCGTCGAGATCCTCGACCTGCGCTCCCTGAAGCCGCTCGACGAGGAGGCGCTCCTCGCCTCGGCGCGGAAGACGGGGCGCGTCGTGCTCGTCCAGGAGGCGCCGCGGACGTGCGGGTTCGCCGCGGAAGTCGCAGCGATCCTCGCCGAGAAGGCGATTCTCGACCTCCAGGGCCCCGTGCTCCGCGTGACGGGCTACGACGTGCCGTACCCGTACTGGCAGATCGAGGATGCGTACATGCCTTCGGCGGCGCGCGTCGTCGACGCCGCGCGCAAGCTGCTCGCGTTCTGAGCCGGCTGCTCTAGACCGCGCGCGGGTCGAGGGTCTCGGCCCGACGACCCGCCGCCCCCTGCTTCTCGACGATGACGGCGTCGGCGACCTCGCCGACGACGTCCTCGATCTCCTCGACGTCGTGCTCGGGGACGACGAGGAAGCGCCTCGCGTTCGCGCGCACGCGCTCGTACTCCGCGCTCGTGACGTGGACGCGCTCGGTGCAGTCGCGCCGGCTGCACTCGCAGAAGTACGCGTAGACGTGGTCGTCCGAGCCGTGCGCCTGCGCCTGCTCCTGCACGCGCTCGTTGACCTCGCGGAACAGGGCCTCGTTCTCGGCCAGACGGCGTTCCTGTTCGGGCGTCACGCCTCGCAGCGTAGACGGGGTTTCGTGTAGTCGCCGGACGGGCACCGACGGCCGCTCCTAGGGGGCGGCGCGGTAAGGTGCCTCGCCGTGGCGTACGAGTTCAAGCTGCCGGACCTCGGCGAGGGGCTGACCGAGGGCGAGATCGCCCGCTGGCTCGTCGCGGAGGGCCAGGAGATCGCCGAGGACGACCCGCTCGTCGAGATCCAGACCGACAAGACGACGGTCGAGATCCCCTCGCCGGCCGCGGGCATCATCTCGCGGATCCTCGTCGGCGAAGGCGACGTGGTCCCGGTCGGGACCGTGCTCGTCGTGATCGGCGGCGACGGTGCCGCCGACGGCCCCGCGTCGCCTGCCGGCGCCGCGACTGCGTCGGCCGAGTCGCCGCCGGCTGCGGCCTCGGCTCCGGCGCCGGCTTCGGCGGGTGCGCAGGCGGCCCGCGTCCAGGCGACGCCGCTCGTCCGCCGCCTCGCGCAGGAGCTCGGCGTCGATCTCGGCTCGATCTCGGGGAGCGGCCCGAACGGGCGGATCGTCGAGGCGGACGTGCGCGCCGCCGCGGGCGTGAGTGGCGCCGCTCCGGCCGCAGCGGCCTCCCCGGCGGACGGCCGGCGAGAGCCGGTGCGCGGCGTCAGGCGGCTGATCGTCGAGCACCTGACACGCGCCCACCGCGAGGTGCCTGCCGTCACGTTCGTCGAGGAGTGCGACTTCACGGGCGTCGACGTGCGCCGCCTCGTCCCGCTCGCGCTGCAGGCGACCGCCGCCGCGTTGAAGGAGTTCCCGGAGCTGAACGCGCGGCTCGAGGGCGACGAGATCGTTTATCTCGACCGCTACGACCTCGGCCTCGCCGTGCAGACGGACCAGGGGCTCGTCGTCCCCGTCGTCCGCGGGTGCGACCACCGGCCGCTCGACGAGCTCGCCGCCGACGCCGCACGTCTCGCCGAGGCCGCGCGTGCCGGGACGCTCGCGCCGGAGGAGCTGCGCGGCAGTACGTTCACCGTCACGAGCGCAGGCAAGCTCGGCGGTCTGATGGTGACGCCGCTCGTGAACCACCCGGAGGTCGGGATCCTGGGCCTCCACCGGATCTCCCCGCGTCCGGTCGTCCGCGACGGCGAGATCGTCGTCCACGAG
Organism: Gaiellaceae bacterium; assembly: GCA_035553355.1. Lineage (GTDB taxonomy): Bacteria > Actinomycetota > Thermoleophilia > Gaiellales > Gaiellaceae > Gaiellasilicea. Next base: position 6,334 of record DATMJW010000180.1, read on the forward strand.
ATCGGCAACGTCTCGGTGACGTTCGACCATCGCGTCGTCGACGGCGCGCGCGCCGCCGCGTTCGCGCTCGACGTCATCCGCCGGCTCGAGAGCGGCGGCGTCTAGCTGACCGGCGGCTGCCGCCCGCGCCGCTAGACGCCGGCGAGGGCCGGCGGCAGGTGCGGCTCGAGCATCGCCTCGATCCGCGGCGCGCTCGTGCGGCCGTCGATCCGCGCGACCACCTTCTTGTCCTTGACGAGGACGAGCGTCGGGATCGTCTCGACCTTGAACCGAGCCGCGATCTCGGGGCTCGCGTCCACGTCGACGCGGCGGACACGAAGCCGCGCCCGCTCCTTGCGCGCGAGGTGCGCGAGCAGGCTCTCCATGCGGCGCGCGGGCCCGGAGCGCTCGGACCAGAAGAACACGAGCAGCGGACGCGGGTCGTCGGTCAAAGCCTCTCCTCCTGAGCTGAGCGGGGGGTCCAGCGGGTCGTGTGTTGCATACCCGGGAAACGCTCCGTCCAAACGACGCCGGCCGCCGAGGCGCTGCGGACTACACTGGACGCGATGGGCGGCTGGTACACGATCGGCACCGCGCTCGGGCTCGGCATCGCCTTCGGCGTCCTCTTCGCGGGGCTCCTCGCCGGTTCGCGCGTGCGCGAGTGGCTCGCCGCCGCGGTCGCAGCCGCCGCCGGCGCGACGGCCGGATTCCTCCTCGAGGAGTGGGCCGAGCTCGCCGCGGGCGCGGCCGCCGGTCTCGTGGGAGCAGTCGCCGGCGCAATCGTCGTCTCCGGCGCCCTCCGCCGGGGCGGCACCCGCGGCGGGCTCGCGTTGATCGTCGCCGTCGCCGCGGTCGGCCTCGCCGCGCTCGCCTTCGTCCCCGTCGTCGGCTACGTGGAGGCCGTGGGCGTCCCGGCGCTGGCCGCGCGCCTCCGGCGGCTGCGCGGCGACCGCTACGCCGGTCTCCGCTCGCTTGCCAAGGACTAAGAAGCTCGTCCTCGTCGTCATCGACGGGCTCACGCCGTCGATGTTCGAGTCCGCCGTCGAGGGGCGCAGCACGCCGAACCTCGCGTTCCTGCTCGAAGCTGGACGCTACCGCCGCGCCGTCTCGACGTTCCCGTCCCTGACGCCCGTCTGCCTCTCGACGCTCGCGACCGGCGCGCACCCCGACGTGCACGAGATCCCGCATCTCGTCTGGTACCACCGCGGCGAGCGCCGCCTCGTCGAGTACGGGTCGTCGTTCGGCGCCGTCCGCGCCGCCGGCACGCGCCGCTCGCTCCTGAACACCGTCTACGAGATGAACGAGCGTCACCTCGGGAAACGGGCGGTCACGGTCTACGAGGCGCTCGAGGACGCAGGCCTGACGGCGGCGGCGATCAACATCACGTGCTACCGCGGCCGCACGCCGCACCGGCCGACGGTGCCGGTGCCGGTGCTGACGCGGCCGGCGTACGGCCCGAAGCGCTTCTTCTTCTACAGCCTCTTCGAGTCGGACGTGACCGGCGCGCGGCTCGCGGTGCGGAACCGTCCGGGCGGCACGATCGACGCCTACGCGACCGCCGTCGGCCGCTGGCTGGTGACGCGCGACGGCTTCGACTTCCTCGTCTTCTACCTCTCGGACTACGACTACGCCTCGCACGCGCAGGGACCCGATGCCGCGCACGACGCCCTCGCCCGCTGTGACGCGGCCGTCGGCGCCCTCGTCGCAGCCGCGGGCGGCGAGCAGGACTTCCTCGACCGGTACGCGGTCGTCCTCTGCGCCGACCACGGCCAAACCCCGGTACGCGACGTCGCTCACCTGCGGGACCGCCTCCCCGACGCGCTCGTGACCGCTTCGAACCGCGCCGGGATGGCGTACGTCGACGGCGACGCGCGCCCGCACGCGGTGCGCCTCGACGGCGCTCCCGGGGTCGACGTCGTCCTCTTCCGCGAAGCCGACGAGGCGGTCGCGCGCCGCGACGGCGAGGAGCTGCGGTTCTCGCGCACCGGCGACGGGTTCGCGACGAGCGGCGACGCCTCCGTCCTCGACCATCCGAACGCGCTCGAGCGTGCGTGGGCCGCGCTGGCGAACCCGAACGCGGGGGAGATCCTCGTGTCCGCGGAGCCGGGCTGGGAGTTCGCCGACCTCGGCGGCCGCCACCACGCGGGCGGCGGCTCGCACGGCTCGCTCGTCGCGGGCGACTCGGAGGTCCCGATGCTGACCGTCGGCGTCGCCGCCGAGCCCGAGTCGATCACCGACGTGATGCCCGCCGTCCTCGACCATTTCGGCGTCGCGCCGCCCCCCTACGCGCGACCCCTCGCCGGCCGATGACGCCGCGGGAGCGCCTCGTCGAGCGACTGCGGCGGAACGGCGTCGTCGACGAGCGCGTGCTCGCGGCGATCGGCCGCGTCCCGCGCGAGCTCTTCGTCCCGGCCGCACAGCGTGGCCGCGCCTACGCCGACGAGGCGCTTCCGATCGGCCACGGCGCGACCGTCTCGCAGCCGACGATGGTCGCGCGGATGTGCGAGGAGCTCGCGCTCACGGGCGGCGAGCGCGTCCTCGACGTCGGCACGGGCTCCGGCTATGCCGCCGCCGTCCTCGCCGAGCTCGCCCGCGAGGTCGTCGGGATCGAGCGGGTGCCGCAGCTCGCGGAGCGGGCGCGGGCGGCGCTCGCGGCGGCCGGCTACCGCGTCGACGTCGTCGTCGGCGACGGCTCCCTCGGGCTGCCGGAACGCGCGCCGTTCGACGCCATCTGCGTCGCCGCGGCCGCGCCGGCGCCGCCGCCTGCGCTGATCGCGCAGCTCGCGCCCGGCGGGAGGCTCGCCGTGCCCGTCGGCCGCCGCGCGCAGCGGCTCGAGATCGTGGTCAACCGGCCGGAAGGAGCCGAAATCGTCCACTCGATCGCATGTCGCTTCGTGCCCCTTGTCGGCGCCGAGGGATTCGACCGACCCCGATGAGGGAAGAACCGCTGCAGATGGGGGGTCTGAGGGCAGACGAGCTGCTGCAGCGCGCTGTGCGGCTGCGTGGCATCCGGCTCGGACGCATCGTCGACGTGATCTTCGACCCCGACGCGACGCGGGTGGTCGGGTTCGACGTGCTCTGCGGCGACGAGGTGCACCGGTTCCTCCCATTCTCCGCAGTCGGCGCCGCGGCGCCCGCACTCGAGGTGTCGTCGGCGCTCATGCTGCTCGACACGCACGAGCTCGAGTTCTACCGCCGCTACGGCCTCTCGCTCGAAGGCGGCAACGCGCCGCGCGACGCGCTCGTCTCCGTGGACGGCGCGGTGACCGTCGAGGGGACGCCCACCGGCGGCAGCCCGTCCGGCGGCGACACCGGCCGCTGCTAGTCTCGCCGCGGTTCGATGGAGCCGCCAGCCGCACGCGCCTCGGGCGCGCTCGCCCGCACCCGCGGCGCGCTCGGCCGTCGAGCGAACTGGTTCCAGCTCGCCCGTTTCTGCACGGTCGGAGCGAGCGGGTTCGTGGTCAACCTGCTCGTGTACGCGCTGCTCGTGCGCGGGCTCGGCGTCCACTACCTTGCCGCCGCGACGTGCTCCTTCCTCGTCGCGGTGACGAACAACTACACGTGGAACCGCCTCTGGACGTTCCGCGGCGAGCGCGGCCACCGCGTCTACCAGGGCGTTCGCTTCCTCATCGTCTCGACGCTCGCCCTCGGCGCGAACCTGCTCATCCTCCACCTCCTCGTGCAGCTCGGGCTGGGGAAGGTCGTCGCGCAGGCGGTCGCGATCGTGACGGTCACGCCCCTCAACTTCGTCGGCAACAAGCTCTGGTCGTTCCGGCTGCGCTAGCGACTGCGCTCGTCGCGCTCGTGCTGGCGGCGCCGGCCCCGGCCGCCGCGACCGCGACGGCACCGGCGGGCGTCACCGCGCCGGTGTACGACGACGAGGGCCGGCTGCTCGAGGCGCCGTTCGCCCCGCCGGAGGGCACCGCGCGCCTGACCGAGGAGCAGGCGACGCAGATCCTCTTCCGCGATCCGAAGGTCGCCGACTGGCTCGATCGGTACCCGCCGAACCCGCAGAGGGACGCGGAGTTCCGCCCGGCGACGGGCGAATGGGTCGTGAAGGCGTGGTCGGGCGAGGCGGGGCAGATCGTGCTCGGGAAGGTCTCGGACTCGAGCGGCGCCGTCGTCGAGGCGTGGACGGGGCCGCAGGTCGCGTGGTCGATGGCGCGCGGCGGCACCGGCGCCTTCGGCGGCACGACGATCAACACCCCGTGGGTCTGGCTCGCGTTCTGCGCCGCGTTCGTGCTCGGCCTGGCGGACCTCCGGCGCCTGCGGTCGCTGCGGAACCTCGACCTGCTCGCGCTGCTCTCGTTCACGATCTCGCTCCGCTTCTTCAACGAGGGCGAGGTCTTCTGGAGCGTCCCGCTCGCCTACCCGCCGCTCGTGTACCTCCTCCTCCGCTGCCTCCTGATCGCGCGTCGCGACCGTCCGCCGCGCGCTTCGGCTCCACTCTGGCCGGTGTGGCTCGTCGCAGCTGCCGCCGTCTTCCTCGCGGGGTTCCGGGTCGGGCTGAACGTCGAGGCGCCGCGGAGCGTGATCGACGTCGGCTTCGCGGGCGTGATCGGCGGCCATCGGATCGCGAACGGCCAGATCCCGTACGGGAACATGCCGGCGCAGGGCGACCTCGAGCCGTGCGGGCCGGCGGACGCCGAGGGGGAGATCCGCGAGCGGATCCAGACGAACGGCCGCTGCGAGGCGTCCAACGAGCGGGGCGACACCTACGGGCCGGTGTCGTACGTCGCGTACGTCCCCGGCTACCTCGCCTTCGGCTGGACCGGCAAGTGGGACGAGCTGTGGGCCGCGCACGCGACGACCCTGCTCTTCGACTCGCTCTGTCTCGTCGGCCTCGCGCTCGTCGGGAGACGTTTCGGCGGCAGCCGGCTCGCGGCCACTCTCGCGTTCGCCTGGGCCGCGTATCCGTTCACGCTGTACGCCTCCAACTCGAACACGAACGACGCGATCATGCCCGCCTTCCTGATCTGGGGCTTCTGGCTGGTCTCGTCGCCGTGGGCGCGCGGCGCGGCGGTCGCGCTCGCCGGGTGGACGAAGTTCGCGGCGCTCCTGCTCGCGCCGCTCTGGCTCGCCTACCCGCGCGCGTTGTCGCTTCGGCGGCCGCGCGGGCGCGTGCGCTTCGTCGCCGGCTTCGCGGCCGCGACGGTGGTCTCGTTCGCGATCCTGCTGCTCGAGCCGAGCCCCGTCGAGGCCGCGCGCACCTTCGTCGACCGCACGTTCGGGTTCCAGCTCGACCGCGAGTCGCCCTTCTCGATCTGGGGCTGGGGGCAGTACCACGCGGAGGGGATCCCGGATCTGAAGCTCGGCCAGCGCGTCGTCCAGGTCCTCCTCGTCGCGGGGGCGATCGCGGCAGCGTTCGTGCCGCGGCGGCGCTCACCGCTCCAGCTCGCGGCGTTGACGGCCGCGCTCCTGATCGGGTTCGAGCTCGCGCTGACGCACTGGTTCTACCTCTACATCCCCTGGTTCTTCCCCTTCGTCGCGTTCGCGCTGCTCGCGCCCGCGGCGGCCCGCGATGCCGAGCGCGTCGAGCCGGTTCACTAGCGTCGCCGCCGTCGCGGCCGCGTTCGTCTTCCTCGCGTCGTGGGCGCTCCTCCACCGGGGGTTCTACGCCGCCGAGGAGATCGTCGACATCCCCGTCTACGAGACGTACGGCAACGCGATCGCCGACGGCGACGTGCCGTACCGCGACTTCCGGCTCGAGTACCCGCCCGGGGCGCTGCCCGCGTTCGCGGTCCCGGCGCTCGTCGGGGGCCGCGACTCGGCCGCCTTCCGGCAGGCGTTCGAGCGGACGATGGCGCTCTGCGGCGTCGCCACGGTTCTGCTCGCCGCGGCGGTGCTCGCGGGCGTCCGGGCGCCGCGTACGCGCGTCGTGGCCGCGCTCGGTGCCGTCGCCCTGTTCCCACTCCTGCTCGGGAACGTGATCCTGACGCGCTTCGACCTGTGGCCGACGGCGCTCGTCGTCGGAGCGCTCGCAGCGCTCGTGTGGCGGCGCGCGAGGCTCGGCTTCGGCCTCCTCGGGGCAGCCGTCGCGGCGAAGCTCTTCGCGGCGATCCTCCTGCCGCTCGCGCTCGCCGAGGTGTGGCGGCGGCGCGGGCGACGCGAGGCGGCCGTGTGCCTCGCCGTCTTCGCGACCGTCGTCGCGGTCGCGTTCGTCCCGTTCCTGCTCCTCGCGCCGGAGGGCGTCGCGTACAGCTTCGGCCGCCAGCTCTCGCGGCCGCTCCAGATCGAGAGCCTGGCGTCGGCCCTCTTCCTCGCGGCGCACCATCTCTTCGGGCTCCCGCTCGAGATGCGCTCCGGGAGCGGGTCGCAGAACCTCGCCGGCGCCGCCCCCGCCGTGGCGGCGGTCGCGCTCAGCCTCGTCCAGGTCGCGACGCTCGTCTGGATCTGGCTCCGCCGACCGGCGACCGCCGCCGAGCTCGTCCGGTGGGGAGCGGCCGCGCTCGTCGCGTTCGTCGCGCTCGGGAAGGTGCTCTCGCCACAGTTCCTGATCTGGCTCGCGCCGGTGGTGCCGCTCGTCGCGGGGCGGCGCGGCGCCGTCGCGAGCGTGCTCCTCCTCGCGGCGCTCGTCGTGACGCAGCTCTGGTTCCCGTACCGCTACTGGGAGCTCGCACTCGAGTTCGACGGCCCGGCCGCCGCGCTCGTGCTCGTCCGCGACCTCCTCCTCGTCGCGGTGCTGGTCGTGCTCGTCAGGGCCAGGGAACCCGGAGCGGCTCGATCGCCGTAGCGCGTCCGGTCGCCGGGTCGCAGTCGACGATCGCGCCCTCGATCCGGACGCCGCCCTCGGCGGTCTCGAAGCGCGTCGGCATCCCGGTCCGCATCCGGCGGATCGCGAGCTCCGCCTTCACCCCGATGACGGAGTCGTGCGGTCCCGTCATCCCCGCGTCCGTGAGCGCCGCCGTGCCTCCTGGCTGGACGCGCGCGTCGGAGGTCTGGACGTGCGTGTGCGTCCCGATCACCGCGGTCGCGCGGCCGTCGAGCCAGCGCGCGAGCGCGACCTTCTCGCTCGTCGCCTCGGCATGCACGTCCACGAGGACGACCGGAGTCCGCGCGCGCGCCTCGTCCACCAGGTCGTCGACGACGTCGAAGAAGTGCGCGTAGGGCTCGAGGAAGAGCGAGCCGAGCACATTGAGGACGGCGACCGGCGTCCCGTCGGCCGCCGGGTGGATCGCGAGGCCGCGGCCCGGCGCTCCCGCCGCCATGTTCGCCGGGCGGACGACACGCTCCGCACGCTCCAGGTACGCGTTGATCTCGTGCCGCCGCCAGGTGTGGTTGCCGAGCGTGATCACGTCCGCGCCCGCGGCGAGCAGCCGCTCGGCGAGCTTCGGAGTGATCCCGACCCCGTCGGCCGCGTTCTCGCCGTTCACGACGCAGAAGTCGACGCCGAGCTCCTGCCGGAGACCGTGCAGGCGGTCCTCGAGCGCGCGCCGCCCGGGGATCCCGACGACGTCCGCGACGAAGAGGAGCCTCAGCGGACCGTGAGCGACGCGGCCGCGCGAACCTCGATCGCGACGTTGTTGCCGGCGTCCTGCGTGAACTTCGCGAGCGCCTGGTGCTCGACGCGCGCGAGGTCGAGGACGATCCCGAGCTTCGAGGCGCCGGCGACGACGGGCGAGCCGACCGTGAGCGACGGGTCCGGCCGGAGGTGCCGGACCGAGACGACGAGCGACGGCGCCGTGTGCGGGCGGATGTCGATGCGTGCGCCGAAGACGCGGTTGGCGAGGACGTAGTCGGTGATCCCGACGATGGTCCCGGTCGCGGGCGCGTAGACGTCGGTGCCCGGAGCCGCGCCGACGTTCAGGGTCGACGTGCCGGGGCCGCGAGGGCTTGAGAGCTGGAACCACGTGAGCCGCTCCTTCGGCGCGCCGGCGATCCGGTTCCAGGCGCGCGCGAGGAGACCCGCGTTCCCCTGCCGGCCGACCGGTTGCAGCGAGAGCGCACCGGCCGACGAGCGGTGGTAGCCGACGGCCGTCACCGCGCCCTGCGCGACGGGGAGCTGGATGCGCAGGTTCCCGACGGTCGCGACGACCTGCGGATCGGGCCGGCCGCCGGGGAGCACTCCCGCCGCGGCGAGCGGCTGCGCCGCCTGCGTCGTGCCCGAGCCGAACGCGGTCAGGAAGAGGGTCGCGAGCAGCGCCGTCGAACCGAGGGCGAGGAGGAGCAGACGCGCCGCGTGGCGCTCGACGAATCCCTTCTTCCGCCGCCGCCTGCGCGCACGCATGCGCACAGCGTCCCGTTGTCGGGCCGTGGCCATGGGCGGGACCATAGCCGACTCTGCCGAAAACTGCCGTCCGCGGCGGCCGTGGCCGGTCGCGGGGATCTCGGCCTGCGTACGATCGGCGGCATGAGCCGCCACGCCTCGTGCGCCCACGCCCACGACTGTAGGCGCGTCTCCGGACGCGGCCGGTGAGCGCTCTCGTCGCAGCACGCGGGATCGCGAAGCGCTACGGCGCTCGCGACGTCCTCCGGCCGTGCGACTTCGACCTCGGGGCGGGCGCGGTGGTCGCGCTCCTCGGGCCGAACGGCGCCGGGAAGTCGACGCTGCTCTCGATCCTCGCGGGAGCGGTGCCTCCCACTGCGGGCCACGTCGAGCGCGAGGCGACCGTCGGCTGGGCGCCGCAGCGCCCCGCGCTCTACGGGCGGCTGACGCCGCGGGAGAACCTCGAGCTCTTCGCGCGGCTCGGCGGCGCGGAGGCGACCGAGGTCCACGCGCTCGTTCGCGACCTCGCGCTGGAACGTGCCGAACCCGCGTCGGCGCTCTCCGTCGGGATGCGCCAGCGCCTCAACCTCGCGCTCGCGTTCCTGGGACGGCCGCAGGTGCTGCTCCTCGACGAGCCGACCGCGGCACTCGACCCGGAGCAGCGCGAGCGGCTCTGGACGCGGCTCGACGACCTCCGCCGCGGCGGCGGAGCCGTCTGCTTCGCGACCCAGAACCTCGACGAGGTCGAGCGCGCGCAGCGCGTGCTGCGGATCGAGGACGGGCGGCTCGTGCCGTGAGAGCCGTCGCGCTGCTGCTGCGGAAGGACGTCCTCGTCCTCCGTCGCTCGCCACTGCTCCTCGGCCTCCTCGTCGCCTACCCGCTCGTGGTCGCGGCGCTCGTCGCGCTCGTCGCGAGCTACGCGAACGCGAGGCCCCGCGTCGCGCTCGTCGACGAGGACGGCCTGCCCGCAGAGCTCGTCGTCGGCGAAGAGCGGTTCGACGTCGAGGCGACGATCGACCGGGTCGCGCGCGAGGTGACGCTCGTGCGCCTCGACCGCGCCGAGGCCGAGCAGCAGCTCGGGTCGGGACGGGCCGTCGCGATGCTCGTCGTCCCGCGTGGCTTCGTCGCCGACCTCCGCAGCATGGTGCGGAGCCCCGAGCTCGAGCTCCGCACCACGCGCGGGGCCCTCTCCGTCCGCGTGGCGCAACAGGTCCAGGCGCTCGTCTACGAGTTGAACCGCCAGCTCCAGGACGCGTACATCGACGCGAACATCGAGTACACGCGGCTGCTCGTCGAGGGTGGCACCGCCGCCTTCCTCGGCCGCGAGGTCGAGGTGCTGGGGCTCGACCGCGCGCGCGCGCTCCTGGACGAGCTCCCGCCGGGCCCCCGCCTCGACCGGCTCCGCGAGTTCGTGCGCACGGCGCGAGCTGCGCTTGGAGAGACGGACGAGGCACTGCGCGCGACGGCGAACCCGATCGAGCTGCGGGAGCAGCCGGCGGTCGGCCGCTCGTGGGTGCTCTCGGCGCAGGCGCAGGCGTACGCGGCGACGCTGACGATCGCGTTCGTCGCGCTCCTCCTCGCGGCGGCGGCGCTCGCCGCCGAGCGGGACGAGGGGGCGCTCGCGCGGCTCCGCCGCGGGCTCGTCGGCCCGGGCGAGCTCGTCGCCGCGAAGGTCGCGCTCGCCGCCCTCGCGGCACTCGTGCTCGGCACCGGCCTCGTCGCCGCATTCGGCCTCGCGATCGAGCTCGGAGACGTGGAGGGCGGGCAGCCGTGGGCGCGGGTCCCGCTCGTCGCCGCGGGGCTCGCGCTCGCGGGCACGGCGCTCGGCGCGCTCGGTGCCCTCCTCGGGGCGCTCGCGCGGGACGAGTCCGAGGAACACGATCGGCAGCGCGGCCAGGACGGCGACGAGCGACGCAGTTCTCGCGTCCCGCGCGAGATCGCACCGGCCGCGGCCGCCGCCGCGGACGCCTTCCCCTTCGCGCATGCGCTGCGCTTCTTCACGTCGGCCCTCTTCGACACCGATCCGTGGGGCACCGTCGCCCGCGAGACGGGCTGGCTCGCGCTCCTCGCGCTCGTCTACGCGGCCGTCGCGCGGGTCGCGG
>DATMJW010000181.1:0-3130 GCA_035553355.1 Gaiellaceae bacterium
CCGGGAAGTCGGGCGTCCCCTCGTAGAGGACGGAGGTGGCGCCGTTGCAGAGCGGCCCGTAGACGATGTAGCTGTGACCGGTGATCCAGCCGATGTCGGCCGCGCACCAGTAGACGTCCTGCTCCGGCTTCAGGTCGAAGACGTAGTGGTGCGTCGTCGCCGCTCCGACGAGGTAGCCGCCGGTCGTGTGCGCGATCCCCTTCGGCTTCGCGGTCGTCCCGGACGTGTACATGAGGAAGAGCAGGTCCTCGGCGTCCATCGGCTCCGGCGGGCACGTCGCCGGGTCGTCCGAGACGGCGAGGTCGTGGTACCACGCGTCGCGGCCGTCGACCATCTCGATCTCGCCGCCCGTCCGGCGGACGACGAGGCACCGCTCGATGCCCGGCGCGGCCGCCATCGCCTCGTCGGCGATCCGCTTCAGCGGCACGCGCGAACCGCGCCGCCACGCCTCGTCCTGCGTCACGAGCACCGTGCAGCCCATGTCGTTGATGCGGTCGGAGAGCGCGTCCGCCGAGAAGCCGCCGAAGACGACGGTGTGCGGCGCGCCGAGGCGCGTGCACGCGAGCATCGCGACCGCGAGCTCCGGGACCATCCCCATGTAGATCGCGACCTTCGTACCCTTGCCGACGCCGAGCTCCTTGAGCGCGTTCGCCATCCGCACGACGTCGCGCTGGAGGTCGGAGTACGTGATCATGCGGGTGTCGCCCGGTTCGCCCTCCCAGTGGTAGGCGACGCGGTCGCCGTAGCCGTTCTCGACATGCCGGTCGACGCAGTTGTAGGAGACGTTGAGCTTCCCGCCGACGTACCACTGCGCGAACGGCGGCTCCCAGCGGAGCAGCTCCGTCCACGGCTCGAACCACGTCACGCGCTCGCGCGCGACGCGCTCCCACAGCTGCTCCCACGGCTCCTCGTAGAGCTCCGGCTGCGCGTTCGCCTGCGCCGCGAACTCCGGGGCGGGCGGATACCGCCGCTCCTCCGTCAGGATCGTCTCGATCGTCTCGGTCACAGCTCGAGCTCGTAGGGGAAGTCGGTCAGCACCTCGCAGCCGTCCTCGGTCACGAGCAGCAGGTCCTCGAGGCGGACACCGCCGTAGCCGTGGCGGTACAGGCCCGGCTCGACCGCGACGACATCGCCGGCGACGAGCTCGCGCCCGAGGCGGCCGATCCCGGGCTCCTCGTGGACCTCGAGCCCGACGCCGTGGCCGGTCGCGTGGTAGAAGCCGTCGCGGAGCACCTCGCCCTCCTCCTTGTGGAGCTGCGTCTTGTGCCCGTTCTCGTGGAAGAACTCGCAGACCGCCGCGTGGATCTCGCGACCGACCGCGCCCGGCTTCACGAGGCCGATCGCCAGCTCGAGGGCCTCCCTCGAGAGGCGGTGGTACTCCCGGATCTCGTCCGAGGCCGGCCCGAGCGTGAAGGTCCGCGTGAAGTCGGAGTAGCAGCCGGTCTCGCGATCGCGCGGGAAGAGGTCGAAGAGCACGATGTCGTCGGCCGCGATCGGCCCCGATCCCATGTCGTGGCCGACGGCGGTCTGCGCACCGTGCGAGACGATGAACTCCTCAGCCGCCGCGCCGTGCTCGCCGAACGCGACCTCCACCGCCTGCTTCACGCGCTCGCACGTCAGCGGCCGCCCGTCGAGGACGAGCTGCCCGTTCGAGCGCTCGGCGGCGCGGAGCAGGTCGATCCCAGCGCGAACGCCGGCCTCGACGGCGCGGCAGGCGCGGCGGATGCCCTCGACCTCGGTGGGGTTCTTGACGCGGCGCCGCTCGTCGAAGGCCGGCTGGTCGACGCGCAGGTCGATCCCGGCGGCGCGCAGGTGGTCGGCGTCCCCCGTCGGGAACGTCACCGGCACGACGGCTTCGCGGACGCCGAACGCGCGGCACGCGTTCAGCCAGAGCTCGCGCCAGAACTCGTGCGACGCGAGCCCACGGCTCAGCAGCGAGTCGTAGTCGAACTCCTCGAGCGCGTGCACCTCGAGATCGGTGCCGAGCGCGTCGATCCGCCCCGCCTCGAACGAGCTGACGGCGACGAGGCGGCGGCCGTCCACCTCCGCGTACAGGAACGGGTCGGGAACGGCGATCGGCACCTCGTGGCGAAGCTCCGGCGAGCGGATCGAGTCGCCGATGATGAGCGCGTTCCGCGCGGCGCCTCCCGTGGACACGGGCGCGATCCTACTCGGTAGGTTGGGCCCGGTGAGCACGAGCGCCGCACTCGACGAGCTCCGGCGGCGGCTGGCCGAGCTGCACGACCTCGAGCGGACACTGAGCGTGCTCGCGTGGGATCAGCGGACGATGATGCCGCCGCGCGGCGCGGGCGCTCGCGCGGAGGCCACGGCGACGCTCGGCGGCCTCATCCACGAGCGCTTCACGTCGGACGAGATCGGGCGGCTCCTCGACGAGCTGCGGCCGCACGAGGAGTCGCTCCCGTACGACTCGGACGACGCGAGCCTGATCCGCGTCACGCGCCGCGACTGGGAGAAAGCGAGGCGCGTGCCGCCGGAGGTGACGTCCGCGTGGCTCCGCGAGGCCGGCCACGCGCACGAGGCGTGGCTCGAGGCGCGCGCCGCCTCCGACTTCTCGCTCTTCCTGCCCGCGTTCGGTCGCGTGCACGACTGCGCGCTGCGGTGGGCGGAGTACATGGAGGCAGGGGAAGAGCCGTACGACGCCTTCCTCGACGAGTACGAGCCCGGCATGCGGACGGCCGAGGTGCGCGAGGTCTTCGCGACCCTGCGGCCGGCGCTGACGCAGCTCGTGCGGGACGCGGGAGAGCCCGCGGACGACGCGTTCCTCGAGGGCGACTTCCCGGTGGAACTCCAGCAGGCGTTCCTCACCGAGGTCCTCTCCTCGTTCGGGTTCGAGGACGGCGCCTGGCGGCTCGACCCGACGGTGCACCCCTTCGCGACGGCGTTCGCGCGCACCGACATCCGGATGACGTCCCGGTTCAAGCCGACGAACCTGCGCTCGCTGTGGGCTGCGATGCACGAAGGCGGACACGGCCTCACCTACCAGGGCATCGATCCCGCACTCGAGCGGACGCCGCTCGCCGGCAGCCCGTCGCTCGGGCTCGGGGAGTCGCAGAGCAGGACGTGGGAGAACCTCGTCGGACGGTCGCTCCCGTTCTGGCGCCACCGGTAC
>DATMJW010000182.1:0-4466 GCA_035553355.1 Gaiellaceae bacterium
CCGATGCGCGAGACGATGCCCGGCGCCTCCTTGATCACGCGGTGCGTGAAGATGACGTCGTCGGCGGTCACGGGCCGGTTGTTGCTCCACTTGGCCTGAGCCTTGACCTTGTACGTCACCGTCTGCGGGGACTTGTCGTTGAGCGTGATGCTCTCGAACAGGTCCATGATGAGGACGCCCTTGTTGTTGTACTTCACGGCCGAGGCCATGACCGGGAGCGTGACGTAGCTACCCCAGGCCAAGTTGCCCTCGTTCGTGAACGTGTTCAGCGTGCGCGGCTCCTGGTCCGCGCCCATCACGACGGTGCCGGCGGCAGCCTGTGCCCCCGAGACCTCCGCCGGCGCCGCAAACGCCGCCGACGTCAGGCTCATGGCGGCGAAAACCACGCCGAGCACGAGCCAGAACTTGCTCTTACGCATTAACTTTCCTCCCCGATTGGAGCGTTCGCCGATCGAGTCGTTCGACCGGTCACGAACTGTGGGACGTCACCGCCGCGGGATTGTTAGTAGGTCGCGAGAACGAAATCAACCCGCCGCGTGTGCAGCGGTTTTCGGATGCGCCTACGAGAGCGCTTCCGCGCCCGCCACGACCTCGAGGATCTCCTGCGTGATCTCGGCCTGGCGGGCCCGGTTCATCTGCAGCGTGAGCGAGTCGATCAGCTCGCCCGCGTTCTTCGAGGCGTTCCTCATCGCCGTCATCCGCGCGCCCTGCTCCGACGCCGCCGACTCGAGCAGCGCGCGGTAGACCTGCGTCTCGAGGTACACGGGCAGGAGCCGCGCGAGGATCTCCTCCGGCTCCGGCTCGAAGACGAAGTCGCCACGAAGCGCGTCCTCCGCGCGCTCGTCGTCGTCGGTCTCGAGGATGTCGGCCGAGATCGGGAGGATCTCCTGCTCGGTCACCCGCTGGACGAGCGGCGACTCGTACGCGTTGTAGACGAGCACCACGCGGTCGACCTCGCCGGCCGTGTACAGCTCTGCCACCGCGTGCGCGATCCCCTGCGCATCGCTGTAGGCGGGGCGGTCGGTGAAGCCGACGAACTCCCGAGCGACCTCGTACCGCCGGAACGCGAGCGTCGAGCGCCCCTTCTTGCCGACCGCGACGAATCGAGCCGTCTTCCCCTCGGCACGGAGCTCGCGTTCGAGCGCGAAGGCACGGCGGAGGACCTGCGCGTTGAACGGCCCGGCGAGGCCGCGGTCGCCGGTGAGCACGACGACGGCGACGTTCGCCACCTCGTCGCGCCGCTCGAGCAGCGGCAGCCCGCGGACGGAGGAGCTCGCACGCCCCACGCCGGCGATCAGCTCCCGCATCGTCTCGGCGTAGGGGCGCATCGCCTCGATCCGCGTCTGCGCGCGGCGCAGCCGGGCCGAGGCGACGAGCTCCATCGCCTTCGTGATCTTGCGCGTGTTCTTGATCGAACGGACGCGCCGCTTCAGGTCCTGGACGGACGCCATGGCGCTAGACGAGCCCACCTTCCTCTTCGACGTTGAACCGGTCGACGAACCGCTGCAGCTCCGCGTCGAGCTTCTGCGTCGTCTCGTCGCCGAGGTCGTTCGTCTCGTCGATCACGGCGTAGATCGTGCCCTCCGCCCGGAGGTGCTCCCGCAGCTCGTCCTGGAAGCGCGGCACCTGGCCGACCGGGATCGTGTCGAGGAAGCCGTTGATCCCGGCGTAGAGCGCGACGACCTGCTCCGCGTGCGGCCACGGCTTGTACTGCGGCTGGTTCAGGGTCGCGACCATCCGCTCGCCGCGCGCGAGCGTCTTCTGCGTCGCCGGGTCGAGCTCCGAGCCGAACTGCGCGAACGCCTCGAGCTCGCGGTACTGCGCGAGCTCGAGCCGCAGACGACCCGCGACCTTCTTCATCGCTTTCGTCTGAGCCGACCCGCCCACACGCGACACCGAGGTGCCGACGTTGATCGCCGGGCGGATGCCGGAGTAGAAGAGATCCGCCTCGAGGAAGATCTGACCGTCGGTGATCGAGATCACGTTCGTCGGGATGTAGGCCGAGATGTCGCCCGCCTGCGTCTCGATGATCGGCAGCGCCGTCAGCGACCCGCCCCCGAGGTCGTCGGACACCTTCGCCGCGCGCTCGAGCAGCCGCGAGTGCAGGTAGAAGACGTCGCCCGGGTAGGCCTCGCGGCCCGGCGGCCGGCGCAGCAGCAGCGAGAGCTGCCGGTACGCGTCCGCGTGCTTCGTCAGGTCGTCGTAGACGATCAGCGCGTGCTGGCCGTTGTAGAGGAAGTGCTCGCCCATCGCGGCGCCGGCGAACGGCGCCATCCACTTGATCGGGGCGGCCTCGTGCGCGGCCGCCGAGACGATGATCGTGTAGTCCATCGCGCCTTCGTCCTTCAGGCGCTCGTACACCTGCGCCACCGTCGAGCCCTTCTGGCCGATCGCGACGTAGATGCAGAAGACGTCCGTCCCCTTCTGGTTGATGATCGCGTCGATCGCGACCGCGGTCTTGCCGGTGCCGCGGTCGCCGATGATCAGCTCGCGCTGGCCGCGGCCGACGTTCGTCATCGAGTCGATCGCCTTGACGCCGGTCATGAGCGGCTGCTTGACCGGCTGGCGCTCGACGACGCCGGGGGCCTTGAACTCGAGCGGCCGCCGCTCCGTCGTCGCGATCGGCCCGGCGCCGTCGAGCGGGTTGCCGAGCGGGTCGACGACGCGCCCCAGGAGCGCCTCGCCCACGGGGACGCTGACGACCTCGCCGGTCCGCCGCACCGGCTCGCCCTCCTTCACCTCCTGCCACTCGCCGAAGAGCGCGACGCCGACGTTGTCCTCCTCGAGGTTGAAGGCGATGCCCACCACGCCGTGCTCGAACTCGAGCCGCTCGAGCGCGATGCAGTTCTCGAGGCCGTGGACCCGCGCGATGCCGTCGCCGAGCTGGAGGACGGTGCCGACCTCCGAAAGATCGGTGTGGACGTCGTACTGCTCGATCCTCGACTTGAGGATCGAGGTGATCTCTTCCGGGCGTAGCTTCACGTCTGCTCCTCTGCGTCTGAGTCCTGTGCGGGAAGTCGAATCGGGTGCTGCGGCTACCCTCGTGCCGCGAGTTGGTGGCGGAGTCCCTGGAGCCGGCCGCGCACGCTCGCGTCGACGCGCATCGAGCCGGCCTGGAGGACGAAGCCGCCGATCAGCTCGGGGTCGACGCTGCGGGTCGCCTCGACGGTGCGCCCGGACGCACGCTCGATCTGCGCCAGGATCGTCGCGGCCTCGTCGTCGCTGAGCTCGATCGCCGTCGTCAGCTCGACCGAGAGGCGGCGTTCGCGGGCGGCGACGAGCGCGTCGAACTCGCGCCGGATCTCGCGCAGTCCGCCCGCGCGCCCCTTCTCGGTCACGAGCCGCACGAAGTTCCGCACGTGCGAGTTCGCGTCGCGCAGGACGTCGTCGAGGATGCCCTGGCGCGCCTTCGTGTCGAGCTCGGGGTTCGTCAGCAGCGCCTCGAGCTCGGGCACCGCGTCGAGTGCGGCGACGAACTCGGCGAGGTCGGCGTGGACGACGTCGAGCGCGCCGTCGTCGTCGGCCGCCTCGAAGAGCGCGCGCGCGTACATGCGGTGCGCGACCGCCACTAGCTGCTCTGCCGCTCCAGCGCGGAGAAGTCGAGCTCGCCGATCGCGTCCTCGATCAGGCGCCGGTGATCCTCACGGTCGAGCACCTTCCCCGTCACCTTCGACGCAGCGACGACCGTGAGGTCGGCGACCTCGGCCCGGATCTGCTCGAGCGCCCGCGTCGTCTCCGCCTCGATCTGCCGCCGCGTGTCCTCGAGGCGCCGCTGACGATCCTCCTCGGCCTCCTCCTTCACACGCTCGCGCTGGGCGTCGGCGGTACGACGTGCTTCCGCCAGGATCTCCCCCGCTTCGCTCTTCGCCTGCCCGATCAGCGAGCTGCTCGAGGAGCATCGCTCGCTGATCGGGCAGGCGAAGAGCGAGGCGGGGGAGATCCTGGCGGAAGCACGTCGCACCGCCGACGCCCAGCGCGAGCGTGTGAAGGAGGAGGCCGAGGAGGATCGTCAGCGGCGCCTCGAGGACACGCGACGGCAGATCGAGGCGGAGACGACGCGGGCGCTCGAGCAGATCCGGGCCGAGGTCGCCGACCTCACGGTCGTCGCTGCGTCGAAGGTGACGGGGAAGGTGCTCGACCGTGAGGATCACCGCCGCCTGATCGAGGACGCGATCGGCGAGCTCGACTTCTCCGCGCTGGAGCGGCAGAGCAGCTAGTGGCGGTCGCGCACCACATGTACGCGCGCGCGCTCTTCGAGGCCGCCGACGACGACGGCGCGATCGACGTCGTCCACGCGGAGCTCGCCGAGTTCGTCGCGGCACTCGACGCGGTGCCAGAGCTCGAGGCGCTGCTCACGAACCCGGAGCTCGACACGAAGGCCCGCCAGGGCATCCTCGACGACGTCCTGCGCGACGCGAACTCGCACGTGCGGAACTTCGTGCGGCTCGTGACTGAGAAGGGGCGCG
>DATMJW010000183.1:0-35056 GCA_035553355.1 Gaiellaceae bacterium
GTCGCCGTCGTCACCTCCCCGACGTCGACGAGCACCCGCGGCCGCAGGCGCAGCGCGCCCCAGGCCTCGACGTTCTCGCGCAGCACGCGCTCGTCGCACGAGCCGCCGGCGAAGTAGCCGAGCGCGCCTGCGTCGAGCTTCTCCGCGGCGAGCCGCTCGAACTCTGCGACGTTGAGCGGCGTCATCGCGCGAATCTAGACGAGCCGCGGGCGCACGGACGCCGGAACGGCGCGACTCAGGCGTCGGGCGGGAGGTCGAGCCCGTACGGGTCGAGCGTGCGCACGCGCTCGAGCGTCCGCTCCGCGGCCGCGCCGTTGCCGAGGCAGCGCTGGATGCGCGCGAGGTCGAAGAGCGCGCCGACGTCGGGCGTCCCGAGCCGCAGCGCCTTGCGCGAGTAGCTCAGCGCCTCGGCGCAACGGCCGTTCTTGTACAACGCCCTCGCCAGGACGTGGGCGCCCTCGATGCTCGGCCGAAGCTTGTAGCCGGCCCGCGCGCGGGCGAGCGCGCCGGCGACGTCGCGGTCGTGGTCGAGGTCGAAGAGCGCGGTCTCCAGCTGGTTGCGGCCGCCGTTCCGCGCGAACTCCGCCTCGAGCTCCTCTGCGCGCTTCCACGCGCGCCGCGCTCCGGCAGCGTCGCCGCGCGCCGAGAGGAGGTCGCCGAGCGAGGCCGCCGCACCGGGATCGGGCGCGACGGCGAGAGCACGGCGGTACAGCGTCGCGGCGAGGTCGAGGCGTCCGCGCGCGGCTGCAAGGCTCGCACGCGCCGCATTCGCCGGCGCGTAGTCGGGGACGAGGCGGAGCGCCTCGCCGTACAGCTGCTCCGCGCGGCCGAGCCGCTGCTTGGCCACGTAGAGGTTCCCGAGCTGGACCCGCGACCAGGCCGCGGGCTCGCGCGTGGAAGCCGCGGCGTCGACGGCGAACTCCATCGCTTCGATCGCGCCGTCGAGGTCGCCGAGCAGCTCCCGGGCGTACGAGACACGTGCGTATGCCGAGACCGTCGGCTTCAGCGACATCTGGCGCTCGAACGCGGCGAACGCCGCCTCGTAGCGCCCGAGCTCCAGGTTCGCGTCGCCGATGATCCCGTAGGTCGCGGCGTTGTGAGGGTCGAGCCGGCTCGCGCGTCGCGCGAGCTCGAGAGCTTCGTCGAATCGGTGCCGGGTCGCTGCCAGCCCCGCGAGCGCGCGGAGCGCCGGCGCGTGTGCGGGGTCGAGCGCGAGGGCGCGCCTCAGTGCGCGCTCCGCCGGCCGGTAGAAGTCGGGGTCGCCCGCTTCGCGCGCCCTCTGCTGGTAGGCGAGCCCGAGCAGCGTGAGCGACTTCGCGTCGGCGGCCGTCCCCTCGAGCCGGGCGACGAGGCTGGCGGTGTCACCGCCGGCGAAGCCGTCCTCCAGCCGTGAGGCGACCGCGGCGGAGACCGGCGCCGCCGACGTCTCCGCCGGGGCGTCGGCCTCGCCCCGGAGGACGCCGCCGAGCAGGAGCACGGCGGCGGTTGCCGCCGCCGTGCTCGCTGCCAGTGCCAGCCGACGCCGCATTACGGCCTCTGCTGGCCCTTCGTGTTCTCGAACCCGCTGAACGGGTCGCCCTGGTACGGGAAGGACGTCATGAACGGCTGATCGTTCGTGTCCACTCCGTCACCGAGGAGGAGCGCCGTGTTGTTGCCCTTCAGCGCACCTGCGACGGCCTTCTCGGCGATGTCGATCACATCGTCCTCGAGGCGCCGGCCGTTCGGGAAGCCGGCGTTGTCGCCACCGACGACGCCGAGCCGGTTGCCGCGACCAACGGGTGCGGTCGGAGCGATCCCGAGGTTGAGCCGGAGCATCTCCGCGCGGATCGGACCCGTGTTGTTCAGGTTCGGGAGACCCGTGAGGAAGATCGCCTCGATGTCGTCGCGGTTGCGCTCAGGCGCGTTCACGACGCCGGGGTAGACCTGGTTGATCAGCGCGGCGAGGATCGGCTCGCGGTAGAAGACACCGAACTTGGTGCCGTCGTCACGAGGAGTGCCGCGGTTCCATTCGTCCTTGCGGTTCGTCGGGATCAGCACCTCGTTGACGAGCGGGTTCCCGAGGCGGGAGACCTGCACGAAGCGCGTGCTGACGACCTTGCGCTTGACGACCTTGTTCCGGATCTTGCCCTTGACCCGCACCAGCTGCTTCGCCTTGACGGTGCGAACCTTCAGGGCGAGCCGGTCCGTCGTCGACCAGACGCCGATGATGTTGTTGCGGGCGCCGAGGTCCGCGATCGGGATCTGCAGCGAGATCGTGTGGACGGCGTAGCCGGCGAAGAAGTCCTTCCCGCCGCCTGCGTTGCCCGGGAACCGGCGGAACGCCAGCGTGTCGAAGATCGCGCCGATGTCACCGAAGAACGCGTCCTCCCGCTGACCGGCGAACGCGAGCCCGCCGCCCGCGACGTTCACGACACCCGCCGCGGCGAGGCTGCGGTAGTTCGGCGTCGTGCGCGGACCGATGTTGTTCGGAGGCGTCGTGCCCTGCGCGACCAGCCTCGACCGGCCACCCTGCTCACGGGTGATCGTGAACGGCTGCCGGGTGCTGCGCAGGAACGCGACCGGCGTGCTCTGCCGGAAACGCGCCCGGTAGACGATGTCGGCCCGACCGTCGCCGGTCGTGTCGATGTGGATGTTGTAGCGGGCCCGGGACGAGAACTCCCAGTACATCGGGCCTGCTGCGGGATCCTCGGCCGGGATCCAGTTCGAGATGATCGTGACCGTGTCCGGCTTGTCCGGGCTACGGAACGCGTAGACGTCCGTGTTGTCGGCGCTCGGATCCTCGGAGATCAGAGGCGCCTCGCGGTGACTCGACGCGGTGCTCGCGCTCGGGCCGGAGCCGACGAACGCAGCGCCGAGCGCCGCCGCCGACACCGCTCCGAGCGCGGCTGCCGCAAGTACGTACTTCTTCATTCCACCACTTCCCCTCGTTGTAGACGTGCCTTGTTCGGCCGCGGCGGCAGATCGGTTCGGCGCGTCGAACCGGAAGGACGTGTCGCGCGAATCAGGGGCGTGATCGGAGTCGCCGGCATCCGCGCCCCGCTCGTGCAGCTCTCGCGGCCGCGGTATCGCGCTGCGCAGCCCCGGGTGCGCCCGGCCGCGGTAGGGGCGGTAGGGTCCGCCGCGGTGAGCAGCATCCGTGATCTCGCGCACCTCTCGGACGAGGCGCTCGTCGCGCTCGTCGCGCGCGGCCGTGAGGCGGCGCTCGCCGAGCTCTACGACAGGCACGGCGGCGTCGCGTACGGGCTCGCCTACCGCGTGCTCCGCGACGAGTCGCTCGCGCAGGACGCCGTGCAGGAGGCGTTCCTCGCGCTCTGGCGGACGGCGGCCGGCTTCCTCCCGGAGCGCGCGCGCGCCACCACGTGGCTGCTGACGCTCGTGCACCGGCGCGCGGTCGACACCGTGCGGCGCGAGCAGCGGCGGCGGACCGAGGCGCTGGACACAGCGCCGGAGCCGACGAGCGAGACGTCCGCGGCGGACGACGCGTTCACGCGCCTCGAGCGCGAGCGCGTCCAGGACGCGCTGCGGCAGCTGCCGGACGCGCAGCGCGAGGCGATCGAGCTCGCGTACTACGGAGGCTTCTCGCAGTCCGAGCTCGCCGAGAAGCTCGGCGAGCCGCTCGGTACGATCAAGAGCCGCATGTTCTCCGGGCTCGCGCGGCTGCGCGAGCTCCTCGACGAAGGAGCGGAGAGGCCATGGCCGACGCGATCCACGACCTGACGCCGGCGTACGCGCTCGACGCGCTGGACGAGGCCGAGCGCCTCGAGTACGAGGTGCACCTCGCAAGCTGCGACGACTGCCGCGGCGAGCTCGAGAGCTTCTGGAGCGTCACCGCGGCGCTCGCGCACGCGGCCGCCGGCCCGCCTCCTCCGTCCGAGCTGCGGGGGCGCATTCTCGATGCCGCGCGCAACGAGGGCACGAACGTCGTTCTCCTCCGCCGCCGGTGGGTGACGCCCGTCGCGGCGGCTTCGGCAGCGGTTGCGGCCGTGGCCGCGATCGGGGTCGGCATCTGGGCGTCGTCCGTGGCGCAGGAGCTCGATCGGACGCGGGCGGCTGCGGTGACGCAGGAGCAGGCGGTCGAGGTACTGGCCGACCCGCTCGCGCGGAACGTCCCGCTCCAGGGCGTGAACGGCCGCATCGTCGTGACGCCGACCGGTCGCGCGGCGCTCGTGCTGAACGAGCTCGAGCCGGCGCCGGCAGGAAAGACCTACGAGATCTGGGTGGTCGCGGACGGCACGCCGAAGCCGGCGGGCCTTTTCGAGGGCGCGTCCGCACGGACGGTCGTCCCGGTGACGCGGCCGGTGCCGGAGGGGGCGCTCATCGCCGTCACGCTCGAGAACGACGGCGGCGTCACCGTGCCGCAAGGCCCCCGCATCTTCGCCAGCCCGACGGCGTAGAACGAACCACGCGTCCGCTTCGGACGAACCAGGTGCACATACGACCTGGCTCCAACGAAAGGGACGAACGTGAAGCGAACGAGACTGGCGACCATCGCCGCAGCCCTGCTCCTGCCCCTGGCGCTCGTCGCCTGCGGTGGCGGCGAAGACGAGACCTCCGCGCCCGCCGCCACGACGGCCGAGCCGGAGATGACCGACACCCACTCGATGGGCGACACGGGGAGCGACGACGGCGGCACGACCACGACCGCCGCGGCCGACCTCCGCGTCACCCTCGATCGCCTGCTCGGCGAGCACGCAATGCTCGCGATGTTCGCGACGCAGAAGGGGTTCTCCGGTGAGAAGGACTTCGAGCAGATCGCGGCAGCGCTCGACGACAACTCGGTCGACCTGGCGGACGCCATCGGCTCGGTCTACGGGGACGAGGCACGCGCCGAGTTCCTCGATGGCGAGCTGAAGTGGCGGGCGCACATCGCGGCGTTCGTGGACTACACGAAGGCGCTCGCAACGGAGGACAAGGCGGCGCAGGACAAGGCCGTCGGCAACCTGATGGGCTACGTCGAGTCGTTCGGGCAGTTCCTCGCCGGCGCGACCGACCTCCCGTCCGAGGCAGTCCGCGACTCGCTGACCGAGCACGTCACGCAGCTGAAGACGCAGCTCGACCTCTACGCGAAGGGCGACTACGCGGGCGCGTACGCCACGCTGCGTGAGGCGTATGCGCACATGTACATGACCGGCGACACGCTCGCCGGCGGGATCGCCGCACAGAACGAGGATCAGTTCGGGGCCGGCGTCGACTCGAAGGCCACCGACCTGCGCGTCACGCTCGACCGGCTGCTCGGCGAGCACGCCATCCTCGCGATGACGGCGACGCAGAAGGGCTTCTCCGGCGGCAAGGACTTCGAGGCGATCGCAGGTGCCCTCGACGCCAATTCCGTCGAGCTCGCCGACGCGATCGGCTCCGTCTACGGCGCCGACGCACGGAAGACGTTCCTCGACGGCGACCTGATGTGGCGCGCCCACATCGGCTTCTTCGTCGACTACACGGTCGGCCTCGCCAAGAAGGACAAGGCGATGCAGGACAAGGCCGTCGGCAACCTGCAGGGCTACCAGGAGGCGTTCAGCAACTTCCTCGCCGACGCCACCGGGCTCCCGCAGGACGCGGTGCGTGAGGCGATCACCGCTCACGTGACGCAGCTGAAGGGCCAGATCGACGCGTACGCCGCGGGCGACTACGACAAGGCGTACGAGCTCTACCGCGAGGCGTACGCCCACATGTTCATGACGGGCGACACCCTCGCCGGCGCGATCGTCGAGCAGTCACCCGAGAAGTTCGGCGAGTAGTAGCCGCTTCTCGACGAAGCCCCGGGGCGCCTGCGGTCGCCCCGGGGCTTTTGCATTTCCGGGACGGAGTCGACACGGATGCGAGCCGACGGCGGGCGTACACTCGTTCGGGTGAGCGATCTCCGCCACGAGCTCCGCACCCTCTTCGGCTTCGACGACTTCCGCGAGGGCCAGGAGCCGATCGTGCGCGCCGCCGTCGAAGGGCGCGACACGCTCGCGCTGATGCCGACCGGTGCGGGGAAGTCGCTCACCTACCAGCTCGCGGCGATGCTCCGACCGACGCCGACGCTCGTGCTCTCGCCGCTGATCGCGCTGATGAAGGACCAGGTCGACAAGCTGCCGCCGGCGGTCGCGGCGCAGGCGACGCTGATCAACTCCTCGCTGCCACTCGACGAGGCCGAGCAGCGGCTGCAAGGGATGCGCGAGGGGCGGTACAGGCTGCTCTACGCGGCGCCGGAGCGGCTGCGGCAGCGGTCGTTCCTGGACGCGCTCGCGCGCGTCGGCGTCGGGCTCGTCGTCGTCGACGAGGTGCACTGCGTGAGCATGTGGGGCCACGACTTCCGGCCCGACTACCTCTTCATCCGCCGCGCGCTCGACGAGCTCCGCGGGCCTCCCGTCCTCGGGATGACGGCGACGGCGACGCCTGCCACCGAGGCCGAGATCGCGGCGTCGCTCGGACGCGACATGAACGTCGTCCGGACGAGCGTCGTCCGTTCCAACCTCCGCTACGAGGTGGAGCTCGTCGAGGGCGAGGAGGACAGGCTGCGATCGCTCGTCGGACGCCTGCGTGAGCTCGACGGCGCCTCTGCGATCGTCTACGCGCGCTCCCGGCGGAGCTGCGAGACGCTCGCGCGCACGCTGCGGAGCCATGGTCTCTCCGCGCTCCACTACCACGCGGGACTGGAGCCGGACGAGCGCTCGGCGGCGCAGGAGGCGTTCCTCGGCGGCGGCGTGCAGACCGTCGTCGCGACGACCGCGTTCGGGATGGGAATCGACAAGCCCGACATCCGGCTCGTCGCGCTCTGGAACCTCCCGGACTCGCTCGAGAGCTACGTGCAGATGGTCGGGCGCGCCGGCCGTGACGGCGAGCGGGCGGACACGCTCCTGCTCGCAAGCCGCTCGGACGCGACGCAGCTGCGCCGCTTCGCGCGCTCTGGCGTCCCCACCCGCGACGACCTCCGCGCCGTCTACGCCGCCCTGCGCGGCCGCGCCGAGATCCTTCCCGAGGAGCTCGGCGACGGCACCGGCTCGGGCGACGGCCGCGTCCTCGTCGGGATGCTCGAGCAGGTCGGGCTCGTACGTCGCGACTTCGACGCCGGCCGCGCGATGCGCGTCGAGGTGCCCCGGCCGCCGGGCGACGCCGCCGCCCGGATCGACGCGCTGCTCGTGCGGTACGAGGAGAACGCGCTCGCGCGCGCCGACCGCCTCATCCGCTTCGCAGAGTCGCGTGCGTGCCGGCACCGGCAGGTCGCCGAGCACTTCGGCGAGGAGCACCCCGGCGGCTGCGGCGCGTGCGACGTCTGCGTGCCCCGCCGTCGGATTGCTCCGGCGCAGCCGGCGGCGCCGCCGCTGCCGGCGGACGTCGCGGAGGCGATCCACGGGGCGGTGCTCGCGCTGCGCTGGCCGCTCGGGCGGAACGGCCTCGTCGCAACCTTGACGGGGTCGCTGAAGGCGCCGCCGTCGGGGCGGCGGTCGCCGGCGTTCGGTTCGCTCGCCGCTGCCGGCCAGGCCGACGTGAAGCGCTGGGTCGCGACGCTCGAGCGCGAGGGCGCGCTCGAGTCGTACGAGAGCGAGGACGGCTTCAGGCTGCTTCGCGCCGTCCCCGATGCCGTCTTGCCGCGGATAGCGACAGCAGCGTCGCGAGACGCTCCCGACGACGGGCTCGTCGAGCGGCTGCGGGAGTGGCGGCGGGAGCGGGCGCGGGCGGACGAGGTGCCGGCGTACGTCGTGCTGCACGACGCGACGTTGCGAGCACTCGCCGCAGCTCGGCCCGCGTCGACGCGCGAGCTCGCCGGCGTGAAGGGCTTCGGCGCGGCGAAGATCGAGCGCTACGGCGACGACGTCCTCGCCGTGATCGCGGCCGCTGCCGCCTAGAGCACCGGGCTACAATCCGCCGCTTGCGGTCGTTCCAGCAGCACGACGGCGTCGCTCGGCGGCGCCGTATTCGCAAGAGCAGGCTTCTCGCGCTCCTCACCGTCCTCGGGATGCTCGGGACGGTGTCGTTCGGCTTCGGGCTCGTGACGGCGATAGCGGCCGAGATCCCGAAGCTCGACCCGACGCGCCAGATCCAGCAGGAGGTGAACGGGACGATCTACGCGGCGCCCGACGGCCCCGGGCCGCCGCGCGTCCTCGCCGTGCTGCGCGGATCCGAGGCGCGCACGCTCGTGCAGCTGGACGAGGTCGCGCCGATCATGCGGCACGCGATCGTGGCGGTCGAGGACCGCCGCTTCTGGGAGCACAGCGGCGTCGACCTCCGCGCGATCGGACGTGCTCTCTGGGCCGACGTCCGCCAGCAGCGCGTCGTCGAGGGCGGCTCGACTATCACGCAGCAGTTCGTCAAGAACGCGCTCATCAACGACCAGCGGACGATCGCGCGGAAGGTACGCGAGGCCGCGCTCGCGTGGCAGCTGCAGCAGCAGTGGTCGAAGTGGCGGATCCTCGAGGCGTACCTGAACACGATCTACTTCGGGAACGGCGCGTACGGCGTCCAGCAGGCCGCGCTGACGTACTTCGGGCACGGCGCGCGCGACCTCGAGCTGCACGAGGCGGCGCTCCTCGCGGGCATCCCCGCAGCCCCGGGTGAGTTCGACCCCGTCGCGAACCCGGAGGCTGCGCGCGAGCGGCGGCGGATCGTCCTCGACGCGATGCTCCAGGAGGGGAAGATCACGCAGGGGCAGCATCATGCGGCGGCTGCGGCGCCGCTCCCGGATCCCGAAGACGTGCGGCTTCCGGGCACGGAAGGTCCCGCGCAGTACTTCGTCAACTACGTGAAGCAGCAGCTGATCGAGCAGTACGGCTCCGAAGAGGTGTTCGGCGGCGGCCTGCAGGTGCAGACGACGATCGACCTCGGCTTGCAGGAGGTCGCTCGAGCGGCGATCTCGGAGTGGCTGACCGACGCGGAGGGCCCCTCGGCTGCGCTCGTCGCGATCGACCCGCGGGACGGCTCGGTGAAGGCGATGGTGGGCGGGAACAACTACCGCGAGAGCCAGTTCAACCTCGCCGTGCAGGCCGAGCGCCAGCCGGGATCGGCGTTCAAGCCGTTCGTGCTCGCGACGGCCCTTCGCCAGGGGATCTCGCCGGCGACGCACTTCGAGTCCCGGAAGCTCGAGATCGACCTGGGCGACCGCTTCTGGGTGGTGAACAACTACGAGAAGGTGTACTTCGGCTCGATCGACCTCGAGCGCGCGACGATCGAGTCGGACAACGCGGTGTACGCGCAGCTGACGCAGCTCGTCGGCGCCCCCGCCGTGGCGGAGACGGCGCGACGGCTCGGCATCCAGAGCGGCCTGCGCGGCTTCTACTCCATCGGCCTCGGGACGGAGGCGGTCAACCCGCTCGAGATGGCGCGTGCGTACTCCGCGTTCGCGAACGGCGGCATCCGCATCGACACGCAACTCCGGAACGCGAGCCAGCCGCGCGCGATCGTCTCCGTGACCGACCCCGGGGGTCGCACGCTGCTCGACAACCGCCCGCGGGCGACGCGCGTGCTGACGCCCGGGCAGGCGGCGACGATCAACGCCATCCTGGAGAAGGTCGTCTCGCAGGGAACCGGTGTGCGGGCGCAGCTCGACGATCGCGCCGCAGCCGGCAAGACCGGCACGACCGAGAACTACGGCGACGCCTGGTTCGTCGGCTACACGCCGCAACTCGTCGTCGCCGTCTGGGTCGGATACCCGACGACGCTGAAGCCGATGCTGACGGAGTTCGACGGGGAGCCCGTCACCGGCGGCAGCCTCCCGGCGCTGATCTGGAAGAGCTTCACCGAGCAGGCGCTCGAGCGGATGGGAGCGGAGCCGGAGGCGTTCGACCCGCCGCCGTACCTGCCGACGCAGCCGAAGCTCATCTCCCGGCGCGGCGACCGGCTGATGCTGGACAACGGCCAGTGCGAGAGCCGGATGGAAGTCGTCTACTACGCGGGGAGCGGTCCGAGCAGCGTCGCCGACTGCCGCCCCGGCGAAGTGGAGGTCCCGGACGTCCGCGGCCTCCTCGTGCGTAGCGCCGAGGAGACGCTCGGACGCCAGCCGCTGACGGCGGACATCCTCTACCGCCCCGCGGAGCCGCTCGAGCGCGCGAACGTCGTCGTCGACCAGCGTCCGAAGCGCGGGTACGCGATGCCGTTCGACCGGGTCATCCTCGTCGTCGCGAAGCCGCAGCACGGGGTGATCCCCCAGCTCGTCGGGAAGACGATCGACGAGGCGCAGGCGCGGCTCGCGAAGCTCGACGTCGTGCCGGAGATCAGCTACGCCGAGGGCGATGCGGTCGATGCGGGCGTGGTGCTGCAGCAGAGCCCAGAGGCCGGCCGCGCAGCCGCCCCGGGCGTCACCGTCCGCCTCGTCGTGGGGCGCTGACGCGCGGCCGGAGCTTGTGTTGTTTCAACACAAGCTCTATGGCCGGAGCGGCTTGCTGAGGTAGCGCGAGCCGACCTCGACGTGCCGCCACGGCAGGTCTGCAGCGCGAGTGATCCCGATCCGCCGGCCCGCTGCCACCTGCGGCGCGCCGACGCGCGGGTGGAGCTCGAACGGCGGCTCGTCGAGCGGCAAGCCGTCGTGCTCGCGCGTGACCGCGAGCGCCTGGCAGAGACGGCCGGGGCCGGAGGCGAGGAGCCGCTCGTCCGCCACGCCGCGCCGCTCTCGCATCGCCTCGAGCCCGCGCGTCGGTTCGACCGCGCGCACGAGAACGGCAGCCGCGCTCCCCTCCTCCTCGCAGACGAGGTTGAGGCACCAGTGGAGACCGTACGAGCGATAGACGTACGCGTGCCCGGGCGGCCCGAACATCGCGGCATTGCGCGACGTGCGGCCGCGAAAGCCGTGGCTCGCGGGATCGGTGGCGTCATACGCCTCGACCTCGACGATCCGGCCGCCGACGTCGTCCACGAGGAGCGTCGCGCCGACGAGCTCGGGCGCGACCTCGTGCACGCTCCGCGCGAAGAAGTCGCGGCCGAGCGGCACGCGCTAGAAGAGCTTCTGCGGGTCCGGCGGCCGGGTCGACGACTCGAGGAGGCGACGCGCGCGCCGGCCGAGATCCGCGAGATCGACCCTCCCCTGCTCCGCATCCGCGGCGAGGCGCTCGGCGAGCGCGAGCGCGTCGTCGAGGAGCGGCGTCCCAGCAGCCGCGTCCTGTCCCATGTCGTGGAGGATCGTCCGTTCCGTCCGCGACGCGATCAGCGGGTCGGCGATCCCGTCCACCCAGACGAGCGTCCGCTGCCCGCCGCCACGCGCGTCGCCGGTGATCGGCTGGAGCGCGTAGATCCGATCGGCCCGGACCCACTTGCCGAAGCCGAGGAAGACCATCCGAGCGCCGTTGTCCATGCCCTCAGCGTAGCGAGCTTGTGTTGAAACAACACAAACTCAGGCTGCGGCGAGCGCCTGCGCGAGCGCCTCGGCGACGTACTCCTGGTCCTCGGCGCCGATGCTCGTGAAGAACGGGAGCGCGAGCGTGCGCCGCGAGAGGTCCTCCGACACGGGGCACATGCCCTCGCGGAAGCCGTACGCCTCGCGCATGTACGCCTGCAGGTGGATCGAGGGCAGGTAGCGGCTCGACGCGACGCCGTGCGAGGCGAGGACGTCGATGACGCGCTCCCGGTCGACTCCCCGGTCGAGCTTGACGACGTAGACGAACCACGAGCGGACGTGGTCGGCGTCGTCGGCGAGCGGCAGCTCGACGCCCTCGAGTCCCGCCAGGAGCTCCGCGTACCGAGCCGCGGCCGCACGCCGCAGCTCGAGGATCGTGTCGAGTTTCTCGACCTGGCCGATCCCGAGCGCCGCGCGGATGTCGTCGATGCGGTAGTTGAAGCCGAGCCGCGCGTGGTCGAGCCAGCCGCCGCCGTCGGCGCGGCCCTGGTTCCGCAGGCTCGTCAGCAGCCGCCACTCCTCCTCCGAGTGCGTCGTGACGATGCCGCCCTCGCCCGTCGTCATCTGCTTGTTCGGGTAGAACGCGAACACGGCCGAGGGCCCGTGCGAGCCGACGGGGCGGCCCTTGTACTCGGCGCCGAGCGCCTCGCAGGCGTCCTGGACGAGCGCGAGTCCGTGCCGGTCGCAGAGCTCGCGCAGCGGGTCGAGCTCGCAGGGGTAGCCGAAGATGTCGACGGCGATCACCGCCTTCGTGCGCGGCGTGATCGCAGCCTCGACGGCCGCCGGATCCAGGTTCATCGTCGCCTCGTCGACGTCCGCGAACACCGGCGTCGCGCCCTCGTAGATCGCACAGTTGGCCGACGCGACGAACGAGTACGGCGACGTGATCGCCTCGTCACCGGGGCCGAGGCCGGCGATGCGGCAGAGCAGGTGCAGCCCCGCGGTTCCCGACGACACGGCCGCCGCATACGGCGCGCCGACCTTCTCGGCGAACAGCTGCTCGAACCGGTCGATCGCCGGGCCGAGCGAGAGCCGCCCCGAGCGGAGCACCTCGAGCACGAGCTCCTCGTCGCGCTCGTCGATGTACGGGGACGAGAGCGGGACCTGCCGCGTGACGGAGGTCATGCCTCGGCGCGAGCGCCCGTGACGCCTTGATCCTGGCCCATCTCCACGAAGTCGAGCCAGTGGCTCCACCGGTCGCTCCGACCGCGCACGGTGTCGAGGTAGTGGCGCTGGAGCTCCAGCGTCACGGGCCCGACTCCCACCTCGTTGTCGTCCACCGAGCGGACGGGCGTCACCTCCGCCGCCGTGCCCGTCATGAAGATCTCGTCGGCGAGATAGAGGTCGGAGCGGATCAGATTCGTCTCCTCGACGACGTAGCCGAGATCCTGAGCGATCTGGATCACGGTCTCCCGCGTGATCCCCGGGAGGATCGACGTCGAGAGCGGCGGCGTCTTGATGGTGCCGTTCTTGACGACGAAGACGTTCTCACCGGAGCCGTCCGCCACGAACCCCTCGTCGGTGAGCAGGATCGCCTCGTCGTAGCCGGCCCGCTGCGCCTCGTGCACCGCGAGCATCGAGTTCAGGTAGATGCCGGTCGCCTTGGCGACGTGCGGGATCGTGTTCGCGCCGATCCGCTTCCAGGACGAGATCTTCGCGCGGATGCCGCTCTGGACGTTCTCGTCGCCGAGGTAGTTCCCCCAGGGCCAGCTCATGATCACGACCTCGACGGGGTTCCCCTTGGTGTGGACGCCGAGCTCGCCGTAGCCGTAGAAGGCGATCGGCCGGACGTAGCACTCGGGCAGCCCGTTCCGCCCGATCAGCTCGTGCGTCGCCGTCCGGAGCTCGTCGATCCCGAACGGCAGCTCCATGTAGAGGAGGCGCGCGGAAGCGTCGAGGCGCTGGAGATGCTCGCGAAGGCGGAACACCGCCGGCCCCTTTGGCGTCTCGTAGCAACGGATGCCCTCGAAGACGCCCGTCCCGTAGTGCAGGCCGTGGGCGCCCACGTGGATCTTGGCCTCCGCCCAGTCCACGAACTCACCGTTCATCCAGATCGTCTCGGTCTCACGCATGTGCAGCGTCTCCTCTGTCGGCGGGGGAATGGTACGCAGGCTCGACGACGGCGTCGATCGGCTCCGCGCGCGCGAGCCGCAGCAGCTCCGTGGGCTTCAGCGCCGCGAGGTGCGACGGGGAGCCCGCGCCGACCCACACGAGCTCGTGCGCGAGGAGCGTCCGGTCGACGTAGACGCGCGTCCCGTCGGGAAGCGGGAAGGGTGCAACCGATCCGGGGACGAACCCGGTGGCGTCCTCCACCTCGGCGGCGGTCGCGATCCGAACGTCGCGGGCGCCCGCCGCACGAGCCACCTTGGTGGTGTCCAGACGCCGATCGCCCGGCACGAGCACGACGACGGGTGCACCGTCGCAGAGGACGACGAGCGACTTCACGACCTGCTCCAGCTCGCAGCCGGCTGCGCGCGCGGCGTCGGCCGCCGTCGACGCATCCGTGCGGAACTCCTCCAGCCTCGCCTCGGCGCCGGCCTCGCGGAGGAACGTGGCCACTCGCTCGACCGGCGTCGGCCAGCTCGCGTGCGGCCACCTCGTCGCCATCGTCCGCACCCTACCCGGCGACGCGCACCCGAATCAGCGGCAGCAGCGTTCTCATCCCGACACCCCAACGGGAGACGGGAGACGATGAGCGACCAGTCTGAGCACGAGCGGATCGCGCGGACGGAGGCGCTGTTCCGCGAGGTCAACGAGCGGATCGCCGAGAGTGCGGAGCGCTTCGACGCCGAGGAGGCGGAGTTCGTGTGCGAGTGCGCCGACCCGAGCTGCACGACGAGGGTCGAGGCGACACTCGAGGAGTACGAGGAGGTGCGGGGCGAGGGGACGACGTTCCTGCTCTCCCCCGGCCACGAGGACGCGCGCGTGGAGGCAGTGGTGCACCGCGCGGAAGGCCATGACGTCGTCGAGAAGCAGCACCCGGCCGTCGCGGCGCTCGTCCAGCGCCTCAACCCCCGCGCCGCCTAGACCACGAACGGCAGGAACCGGCTGCGGACGCGCCGGCGGTACGCCGCGTAGTCGGGGAAGCGCGCTGCGAGATGACGCTCCTCGACGCGCGCTTTCCCCCACCACAGCGCTGCCAGCGCGACGGCGGCGGCGGTCGCGGCGCGGCTCGTGACGAGCCCGGTGCCGACGAAGAACAGCGTCCCGCCGCCGTAGATCGGGTGCCGCGCGTACGCGAACGGCCCGGCCGTCACGAGCGTCGCGTCCTCGCGCGGGCGCGGGAACGGCGTCAGCGACCGCCCGAGGGTGCGCGCCGCCCACCCCGCGAGAGCGGCACCGGCGGCCGCGACGAGTGCACCCGCGGCCTGAACCGCGCCCGGCCAACGCGGCGGGAGGAACGCGAGCACCGCGAAGGCCGCCATCAGCGCGATCTGCGCTGCGACCCAGCGGCCGCCCCGGTCAGCCGAGCGAGATGACCCGCGCGTCGTCGAACCCCTCGCGGGCCATCCGCTCGACGAGGTCCGCCGGCGGCTCCGAGTCGATTGAGAGCGCCATCAGCGCCTTCCCGCCCTCCTTCGTGCGCGACACGGCCATGTTCGCGATGTTGACGCCGGCGTCGCCGAACGTCGAGCCCACGGTGCCGATCATCCCGGGGACGTCGTCGTATCGGAAGAACACCATCAGCGGCGAGAGCTGCAGGTCGATCGCGAAGCCGAGCGCTCCGGCGAGGAAGTGCCGGTGCTCGGGCCCGATCGTCGTCCCCGAGACCTCGACGTCGTCGACGGCGACGGTGACGAGGTTGGTGTAGTCGCGCGAGGCCGAAGAGCGCTCCTCCGTCACCTCGATCCCGCGTTCGGCTGCGATCACCGGAGCGTTGACCCAGTTGACCGCCTGCTCGACCCGGCCCTGGAAGGCGCCGTTCAGCGCCGCGACCGTGAGCAGCCTCGTGTCGTAGGCGGCGAGGCCGCCGTTGTACGACAGCCCGATCCGCCGCGGATGCCCGCCGGCGAGCTCCACCGCGAGGCGCCCGAGGCGCGCCGCGAGCGGGATGAACGGTCCGAGTGCCTCGAGATCCTCGGCGCCGACGACCGGGATGTTCACCGCGTTCGTGACGAGGCCGCCCTCGAGCGCGGCCGCCACCTGCTCGGCGACGATCAGCCCCGCGCGGTCCTGCGCCTCCTCGGTCGACGCCGCCAGGTGCGGCGTCACGACCACGGCGTCCAGCTCGAGCAGCTCACCGCTGTACGGCTCGGCCGAGAAGACGTCGAGCGCGGCGCCGCCGACGTGGCCGGAGCGAACCGCCGCAGCGAGCGCCGGCTCGTCGATCAGCTCACCGCGCGCGGCGTTGACGATGCGGACGCCGGCCTTCGTCCCCGCGAGCGCGGCCGCGTCGAGGAAGTGGCGCGTCTCGTCCGTGAGGGGGAGATGGAGCGTCAGGAAGTCTGCGGCACCGAGAACGGCCTCGGGCGTCGCGGCGTGCTCCGCGCCCAGCTCGCGGAAGCGGTCCGGCGCGACGAACGGGTCGTATGCGACGACCCGCATCCCGAGGCCCAGCGCGCGCCGCGCGACCTGCCGCCCGATCCGGCCGAAGCCGAGGACGCCGAGCGTCTTGTCGGCCAGCTCGACGCCGCCCCAGCGCGAGCGCTCCCAGCGCCCCTGCTTCAACGCCGCGTGTGCCTGCGGGATGTTGCGCGCGAGCGCGACGAGCAGCCCGATCGTGTGCTCGGCGGCCGAGACGACCGTCGACTCCGGTGCGTTCGCGACCACGATCCCGCGGCGCGTCGCCGCGGCGACATCGACGTTGTCGACGCCGACGCCGGCGCGGCCGATCACCTTCAGGCGCTCCGCGCGCGCGATCAGGTCGGCCGTCAGCTTCGTCGCCGAGCGGATGACGATGGCGTCGTAGTCGGCGATCACCTCCTCGAGCACGGAGTCGCCGTCGACGTCGACGTCGAAGCGCGCGCGCAGGAGCTCGACGCCGCTCGCGGCGATCGACTCCCGGACGAGGACCTTCAGGCGCGCACCCCGTCGGCGTACGCCTCGAGCGCACGCGTCGCTGCGACGCCGCGCTCGACGGAGGCGCCGAGCTCGGTGAGCGCGAGCTCGACGGCCGAGAGCGCGGTCGCGATGTCGAACTCGTCGAACCAGCCGATGTGGCCGATCCGGAAGATCTCGTCCTTCAGCGGCCCCTGGCCGCCGGCGATCGTGATCCCGTGCCGGTCGCGCAGTGCGCGCGTCAGCTGCGACGACGGGAGCCCGTCGGGCATCCGTGCGGCGGTCACGACAGCGGCGCGATCCTCGTCCGGCGAGAAGAGCTCGAGCCCCATCGCCCTGATGCCGGCGCGGCAGGCCCGGCCGAGACGGGCGTGCCGCTCGAAGGCGGCGTCGAGCCCGTCGTCGAGCAGGAGCCCGAGCGCGACCTCGAGCGCGACGACGAGCGAGACGGCCGGCGTGAACGCGCTGTCGAGCTTGGCCTGCGCCTTCCGCGTCCGCGACCAGTCGAGGTAGTAGCGCGGCAGCCGCGCGCGCTCCACCTGCGCCCACGCCGCATTCGAGACGGCCACGGTCGCGAGCCCCGGCGGCGTCATGAGCGCCTTCTGCGACCCGGAGACGACGACGTCGAGCCCCCACGCGTCGGTCTCGAGCGGTACCGCGCCGAGGCTCGAGACGGCGTCGACGACGACGAGCGCGCCGGCCTCCTTCGCGACCGCGGCGAGCGGTTGCAGGTCGGCGACGACGCCGGTGGACGTCTCCGAGTGGACGAGGAAGACGAGCGAGACGGGCTCGATCTCGCGCAGCTTGCGCGCGAGGTCGTCCGGTGACGGCGACTCTCCCCATTCGTACCGGAGCTCGTCGACCTCGCAGCCGAACGTCCGCGCCATCGCGCCCCACCGCTCGCCGAAGTTCCCGGCCGAGACGGCGAGGACGCGGTCGCCCGGCGAGCACAGGTTCACGATCGCGGACTCGAACGCGCCGGTGCCCGAGCACGTGAAGAGCAGCACGTCCGACGCGGTGCGGTGCACCTCGCGGAGGCGGCCGAGGACGCGCTCGTAGACGGTCCTGAAGTCCGGCGCGCGATGGTGGAGGACCGGCTCGCCGAGCGCTGCCAGCACCTGCGGGGGCACCGGGGTAGGCCCGGGCGTGAACAGGTAGCGCTTCGTCGGCATCCGCCGGTGAGCGTAGACGATCGGGCGCCGAACTAGGCTCCGGCGCATGGAGACGTTGCTCGCGTTCGGCGCAGCCCTGCTGACGCTCCGGCTCGCGGGTCTCGTCGCGGGACGGTGGCGCACGCGCCGCCCCGCGCCGGGGCTCCTCGCCTGGAGTGCGGGTCTCGGCGCCTACGCGCTCGGCACCGCGGCGCTCGCGTGGGGAGCCGCTGCCGGGTGGGACGAACGCGCCTTCCGCGCCTACTACCTCTTCGGCGGCCTGCTCACCGCGCCGCTCCTCGGGGCGGGGTCGCTCCTCGCGACCGGCCGCCGCGCGGCCGGCCCGGCGATCCTCGTCTACAGCGGCCTCGCCGTGGGCATCGTGCTCGGCGTGCCGATCGAAGGCGAGATCGCGGGCAGCGACATCCCGCACGCGCAGGACCACCTCGACCTCTTCCCCGCGCGGGTCGTCGCGATCGCAGCGAACGTCGCCGGGACGATCGCGCTCGTCGGCGTCGCGCTCGCGACCCTTCGCCGTCGCCCGCTCGGCAACGCGCTGCTGCTCGCGGGATTCGTGCTCGCCGCGGTCGGGAGCGCCGTCAGCGGCCTCGGAGTCGCCGGTACCTCCGCGTTCGTCGCGGTGGCCGCGCTGCTGCTCTACGCCGGCAGCAGCGTCCGCTCGTGACCGTATTTACGTCTTTCGAACAATAAAGCCGCTACGGTGCCGCGGTTCCACCCGCCGCAGGCGCGTCTGCGGATCCATCTCGCGCCGAGCGGCCGCCGTGTCCCCGACACAGGAGGTCCTGTGCCGAACCTATCGCTGCGGTTCCTGCTGCTCGCGGGCGCGCTCGCGCTCGTGCTCGCAGCCCTCACCCACTCCGGCACCGCCGGCGCCGCGACGAAGCGCGCGACCGTGCTCGCGCAGGTCGACGCGCTCCGCGTCGAGACCTGGCGCCTCCAGCGGCTGATGGGGAAGCCGCGGACGCCGACGAGCTACACCGAGCGCACCACGCGGAGCGACGACTACCGCGTGTGGGTCCGCAACCTGTGGCAGAAGCGCCTACAGGTCGCGCGCGCGCAGGTCGAGAACCCGCCGAACCGGTCCGCCTGGCTGTGCATCCACCGCTACGAGCGCCACCCCGAGCAGGGCTGGCGGACGCGCACGGGCAACGGGTTCTACGGCGGCCTGCAGATGAACATCGCGTTCCAGCAGGCCTACGGCCCCGAGCTCCTGCGGCGGAAGGGCACGGCGGACCGCTGGACGCCGTACGAGCAGATGTGGGTGGCCGAGCGCGCGCGCCGCAGCGGGCGCGGCTTCTACCCCTGGCCCAACACCGCGCGCTACTGCGGGCTGATCTAGGCGTCGTCCTCGCGGTCGCGGATGCGCGAGCGCCGCTCGCGCAACCACACCACCGCGAAGACGACCGCGACCGTCACGACCGCGAGGCTCTCCACGATCGCGCCGCCGAGACCCGCGTGCGCGACGATCATCCCTGCGAGAGCAGCCACATCCCTCCCATCGTGTAGGCGACCATGAGCGCGAGCAGCGCGTACTGCGAGCGGAGCGCGTCGCGCACGGACAGGATCGAGACGGCCCGGTCGTGCGCGACGGCGAGCCCTGCCGCGTGGCCGGCGACGAGCGCGGCGACCTGGACGTACCAGACGGCGTTCGGCGAGAGCGGCGCGAGGTTCGGTTCGTAGCTCGCAAGGCCGAGGACGTCCCAGCCCCATCCGAACGGATCCGAGGCGAGCGGCAACGCGAACTGCCCTTGCACGAGCAGGAGCGTGAAGTAGTGCGCGACGGCGTACACGAGCGCGATCGGGACGAGGCTCGGGAGGAAGTCGGCCACGAGTCCGCTTCCCTTCCCCGTCACCCGTCCCGCCACGCAGACCGCGCCGAGGTAGGCCGCGCTCACGACGAGGATGCAGGCGAGGAGACCCACCGCCGCGAGAGCGGTCCCGACGAGATCCGCGAGCCCAGGCGACTCGAGCACGTACGGCCCCTCGACGCGGGCTCGCAGGTCCTGCCAGATCGTCGTTCGGCTGAGGCCGTCGAACCCGACGGAACCGAGCATGACGGCGACGAGCGCAAGCACACCCGGGCGCCGGTCCGCGCCCGCGAGCCCGGTGAAGGGCGCGCGGACGACGACGCGTCCGTCCTCGCGGCGGCCGAACGGGGCGATGCGCGAGAGGAGCTCGAAGTAGACGCTGAACGCGTCCCCTCTCGCGACCCACGCGGCGCGGCCGTAGGCGGCCATCGCGAACCACGTCAGGTAGCTGTACAGCGCGACGGCGAGCGCGAGCGCCCGCGGGTTCGCCGGGTCGGGGTACGCGAGCTCGAGCGCGACGAACGCGAACAGGAGCACGGCTGCCGGCCAGACGCCGAGCCGCTCCGGGTACGCGAGCGGCGGCGTCCAGTCGCGGCCGAGCCTGCGCCACACCCAGGCGACGCCGTTCGCCCACGCGAGCCACGGGTTCAGCACCGGCCACACGTTCCCGAGCACGACCTGCAGCACGACGACGCCGAGCCAGAAGACGACGTAGACGAAGGTCGGTGCGAGGTTCGTCGCCGACGACGGCTCGCCGAGGAGCGCCGTGAGGAAGACGAGCACGAGCAGCCCGGCGGAGACGGCACCGAGCAGCACGTGGAGCGGGCGCGAGCGGAGGAGACGGTCGACTCCTTCCGGCAGCTCGCGTCCGCGCGCCGCCGCCTCGAGCTGCGGCCGCCGCCAGAGGACCCCGAGCGCGAGGAAGGAGATCACGAGCACGACGGCGCCGCCCCACACGAAGAGCCAGGTCGGCACCGGGAGATCGCGGACGCCGCCGATCCCGTGCGCGACGAAGGTCACGGGCGGACCTCGAGGTCGGCGATGAGGACGCGGCGATCCTCGAGCTCGATCTCGAAGCGGCCGGGCGTGGTCGCGGTGAACGCGAGCTCGGCCGGCAGGCCCGGCTTCACGTCGACGAAGAGGTCGTAGCCGTGCACGTGCACGTGGTCGGCGACGTCCGAGGTGACGACGAGGAGCACCTCGCGCCCGCGCTCGACGGTGGGGCGCGCGATCCCCCCCTGCGGGCGGCCGCCGACGATCGTGATCGCGACGCGAACCCTCTCGTCGGGGGCGCTCGTCGTCGCGGGCGGCGGCGGCTGCGTCGTCGTCCGTGCCGTCTGCGCCTGCGTCGCGACCTCCGACGCGGGTGCGGTCGTCGTCGCGGCGGTCGCCGCGGCATCGCGGCCGCCGTCGCCGTCGTCGCGCAGCGCGACGAAGAGGCTCAGCAGGAGCCCGAGGCTCGCCGCGACGAGCGCGGCCTTGCGGAAGTCCGGGTTCATCTCCTTCCTCCAGTCGGTCGGTGCGCGGCCGGTCGCTGCAGGTCAGGCGGGCTCGCTGAGCTTCGCGCGCACGAGCTCGCTGACGACCCGGGCGTTCGCCTTGCCGCCCGTCTCCTTCATCACCTGGCCGACGAAGAAGCCGAGCAGCCCCTCCTTGCCGCCGCGGTACGCGGCGACCTGACCCGGGTTCGCCTCCAGCACGCGGTCGACGATCGGCTCGAGTTCCGACGTGTCCGAGACGGCTTCCTGCGCGAGGTACGGCTCCGCCGAGAACCCCGGCTCCGCCACCTTCGCGAGCGCCTCGTCCAGGGCCGAGCGCGGGACCGGATCCCGCGCTCGGCCCTGGACGAGGCGCGCGAGCTCCGTCGCGTCCACCAGGCCGGGCTCGATCCCGGCGAGCCGGTTCGCGATCAGGTTGGCGGCGGCGACGCGCTCCGCGCCCGCGGCGACCGTCGCCTCGTAGAGACGGTCGAGGCCGCCCGTGACGAGCACGGTCGCCCGGTCGAGGTCGAGCTCCCGCTCGAGCCGGCGGATCCGCTCCGCCGGCAGCTCCGGCAGCTCGCCGCGCAGCCGCTCCACGAGCTCCGCCGGCGCCTCGACCGGGACGAGATCGGGCTCCGGGAAGTAGCGGTAGTCGTCCGCCTCCTCCTTCGACCGGCGCGGCGTCAGCGTGCCCGTCGCCGCATCGAAGTCGTACGTCTCCTGGACGACACCGCCGCCCCCTTCGTAGAGCGCGATCTGCCGCGCCACCTCCGCCTCGATCCCCTGCGCGACGAACCGGAACGAGTTCATGTTCTTCAGCTCGCACCGCGTCCGCAGCTCGGTGGAGCCGGCCGGGCGCACCGACACGTTCGCGTCGACGCGCAGCGTCCCCTTCTCCATCTCCGCGTCCGAGATGCCGAGCTCGACGATCGTCTGGCGCAGGAGCTGCAGGAACCGGCGTGCCTCCTCGGCGGAGTGGATGTCCGGGCCCGTGACGATCTCGACGAGCGGCGTCCCGCCGCGGTTGAAGTCGACGAGCGAGTAGTCGGCGCCGCCGATGCGGCCGGTGCGGCCGCCCACGTGCGTCGTCTTCGCGGCGTCCTCCTCGAGGTGCGCACGCACGATCGAGATCTCGCGGTCGCCGTCGACGGACGGGACGCTGACGCGCCCGTTCACGCACGAGGGCAGGTCGTACTGCGAGATCTGGTAGCCCTTCGGGAGGTCGGGGTAGAAGTAGTTCTTCCGTGCGAACACGGCGCGCGGGGCGATCTCACAGCCGAGCGCGAGCCCGAGCCGGATCGTCCACTCGATCGCGGTTCGGTTCGGAACCGGCAGCGCGCCGGGATGGCCGAGGCAGACGGGGCACGTCTGCGTGTTCTCGCTCCCGCCGAAGCCCGCCGCGCAGCGGCAGAACATCTTCGTCCGCGTCTTCAGCTGGACGTGGATCTCGAGCCCGACGACCGGCTCCCACTGCGTCGCCGTCGTCGTCACCGGAGGCGCTCCGGCACGACGTCGAAGCCGAGGGCGCGCTCGAGCGCGTAGGCGGCCGCGAAGAGCGTGTTCTCCGAGAACTGCGGGCCGATCAGCTGCAGCCCGACCGGGAGCCCCTCGGAGAGCCCGCACGCGATGTTCAGACCCGGGAGCCCCGCCATGCAGGACGGAATCGTGAGCAGGTCGGAGAGGTACATCGCGAGCGGATTCGCGGCTCGCTCGCCCAGCTTGAACGCGACGGTCGGCGACGTCGGCGAGACGAGGACGTCGAAGCGCTCGAACGCCGCTGCGTGCTCGCGCGCGATCACCGTCCGCACCTTCTGCGCCTGGCCGTAGTACGCGTCGTAGTACCCCGCCGAGAGCGCGTAGGTCCCGAGCATGATCCGCCGCTTCGGCTCGTCACCGAAGCCGGCGTCGCGCGTCCGCTCGACCATCTCCGAGAACCGCTCGGCCGCGACGCGCGCGCCGTAGCGGACGCCGTCGTAGCGGGCGAGGTTCGACGACGCCTCGGCGGGAGCGACGAGGTAGTAGCAGGGCAGGCCGTATTCGACCGAGCGCGGCAGCTCGCACTCCCCCACCTCGGCGCCGAGCTCGCGCGCGAGCTCGATCGCCCGCGCCACCGCCTCCGCGACGCCGGGCTCGATCCCCTCGGCCTCGTTCATCTCCCGCGGCACGCCGATCCGGACACCGCGCAGGTCCTCGCGCTCCGGCAGCCGCACCGGCTCGGGCAGCTCGACGGTCGTGGAGTCGCACTCGTCCTTCCCGGCGATGATCCCGTAGAGGAGGGCGCAGTCGCGAACCGTTCGCGCGACCGGCCCGATCTGGTCGAGGCTCGACGCGAACGGGACGACGCCGTAGCGGCTGACGGTGCCGTAGGTCGGGCGCAAGCCGACGTTCCCGCAGAGGGCTGACGGCTGCTTCACCGAGCCGCCCGTGTCGGATCCGAGCGCCCACGGGGCGAGGCCGGCCGACACGGCGGCCGCGGAGCCCCCGCCCGAGCCGCCGGGAACGCGCGCCGGGTCCCACGGGTTGCGCGACGGGCCGAAGGCGGAGTTCTCGGTCGAGGAGCCCATCGCGAACTCGTCGGTGTTCGTCTTGCCGAGGATCGAGAGGCCCGCGGCGCGGCACCGCTCGGTGACGGTCGCGTCGTAGACGGGGACGTAGCCCTCGAGGATCCGCGAGCCGGCCGTCGTCTCGACGCCCTTCGTGGAGATCACGTCCTTGAGCGCGATCGGGATGCCCTCGCCGTTCGGCTCCTCGATCGTGCGGAGGTAGCAGTTGAGCTCCGGATCGCGATCGGCGATCGCAGCGAGGTAGGCCTCGTGCAGCTCGGCGGCGGTCGCCTCGCGCCGTTCGACGAGCCCCATCGCCTCCTCGGCGGTGAGGCGGAGCGTGTCGATCGCACCGCTCACGTCGTCGGGGGGACGCGGAAGAGATCGCCCTCGCGCTGCGGCGCGTTGGCGAAGACGTCGTCGAGCGGGAGCGACGGCCGCGGCTCGTCGTCGCGCCAGGCGTTGACGACGTCGAGCGGGTGCGACGTCGGCGGCACGTCCGTCAGGTCGAGCTCCGCGACCTTGCCGACCGCGTCGAGGATCGCGCCGAGCTCGCCCGTCAGCCGCTCGACCTCCTCGTCGGTGAGGTCGAGCCGCGCGAGCTTCGCGACGTGCAGCACTTCTTCTCGTGTGATCGCCATCGGGTGATTGTCCCAGAAGCAAAACGGGCTCCGTCTCCGGAGCCCGTTTCGACGTTCTCGAACCCTCGGAGCTAGATCGCGGTGACGTTCGCCGCCTGAGCGCCCTTGGGGCCCTGGACGACCTCGAACTCCACGCGCTGCCCTTCGGTCAGCGACTTGTAGCCCTCCATCGTGATCGCCGAGAAGTGGACGAACACGTCCTCGCCACCCTCGCGCTCGATGAAGCCGTAACCCTTCTCGTTCGAGAACCACTTGACGGTGCCCTGAGCCAACGAACTTCCTCCTTGCAGTGAAGCGACGGCCCGGGCACCGAGCCGCCGACCGTGTATGAAGCGGCGCGAACCTTAGCCCGAGATCGTCCGCTCCGCAACAAGGTGCTGGCGCATCCGGGCTGCCCGGACGGCGTTCCGGAGCAGCATCGCGATCGTCATCGGGCCGACGCCACCCGGGACGGGCGTGAGGAACGCGGCACGGGCGGCCGCGCCCGGATCGACGTCGCCGAGCAGGCCCGCCTCCGTCCGCGTGATCCCCACGTCCACGACGGCCGCGCCCTCCTTGATCCAGTCGGGCTGCACGAAGTGCGCGCGCCCGATCGCGGCGACGACCACGTCCGCGCGGCGCACCTCCTCGGCGAGGTCGCGTGTCCGCGAGTGGCACAGCGTCACGGACGCGTTCCGTTGCAGCAGCAGATGCGCGACGGGCTTCCCGACGATGTCGCTCCGTCCGAGCACGACGGCGCGCGCACCTTCCAGCGGCACGTCGTACTCGTCGAGGAGCC
Organism: Gaiellaceae bacterium; assembly: GCA_035553355.1. Classification (GTDB taxonomy): domain Bacteria; phylum Actinomycetota; class Thermoleophilia; order Gaiellales; family Gaiellaceae; genus Gaiellasilicea. The sequence goes on from DATMJW010000183.1 coordinate 24,730, forward strand.
GGAGGACGCCCGCAGGCGTCCCCGGGACGTGCAGCGGCCTCCCGAGGTAGAGCCGGCCCGCGTTCGCGGGATGGAAGCCGTCGACGTCCTTGAGCGGCTCGACCGCCTCGATCACGCTCGCCTCGTCGAGCCCCTCCGGGAGCGGCAGCTGGACGAGGATCCCGTCGACGGCGTCGTCGGCGTTCAGCTCGCGCACCCGTGCGAGCAGGTCGTCCTGCGAGATGCTCGCCGGCAGGCGCACGTCGCGCGACTCGATCCCGACCTCCTCCGACGCGCGGTGCTTCGCGCGGATGTACACGTCCGACGCGGGGTCGTCGCCGACGAGCACGGTCGCGAGTCCCACGTGCCCGAGCTCGGCGACGTCGCGCGCCACCTCCTCGCGCAGCCGAGCCGCGAGCGCCTTGCCGTCCATCATCGTCGCCGCCACGGCCTGAGAATAAGCTCCGGATGTGACGCGCTGGCCACGGAAGAACGATCCCGCCTCGATCGCGGCGCGGCAGGACGCGCTGCGTGGGCGCCTCGGCGACGAGGTCTTCGCGCACGACCTGACGCCGTGGCAGAACGCGCAGGAGGTGCTGACGGGCGCGACGCTGATCCCGGTCTCGGTCGTCGGGCCGCTGCTCGTCGAGCTCGGTGACTACGAGCTCGAGGAGCCGGAGGGGACGCTGCGCGAGGTCGGCCGCGCGCAGGAGGAGCTGCTCGTCCCGCTCGCACACACCGAGGGCGGCCTCTCGGCGTCCGTCTCGCGCGGCGCGAAGGCGGCCGCCGCGGCGGGAGGCTTCCGCACGTACGTCCTCCAGGACCGGATCACCCGCGCGAGCTGCTTCGTCCTCAAGGACACCGAGGACGCCGTCGCGCTCGCGCGCTGGATCGAAGCCTCCGTCGACGACATGCGCTCGTTCCTCGCCGCGCTCGACGACCCGTCGCTCTCGAAGCGCGCGAAGCTGCGCGAGGTGACGACGCACGTCGTCGGCCCGATGTGCCACGTCCTCTGGGCGTGGACGACCGGCGACGCGTGCGGCCCGAACATGATGACGCGCAACTCGTACGCCCTGAACATGGCGTACGTGATGCCGCAGGCGCCGGTGCGGCCGGAGCGCGCGATTCTCGAGGCGAACATGGGCGGCGACAAGAAGCCGTCGCACCAGTTCTTCGCCTCCGGGCACGGGAAGACGGTCCTCGCCGAGGCAACGCTCGACGCCGAGACCGTGCGCCGCGTGCTGCGCACGACGGTCGACGACCTGCTCGAGCTCTCGTGGGCGGGGACGCACGGCGCCGTCGCGTCGGGGATGCAGTCGGTTGCGTTCACCCCCGCATCCGCGATCGCGGCGCTCTTCGCCTGCACGGGCCAGGACCTCGGCATGGTCGGCACGAGCTCGATGGCGCACGGGACCGCGCACCGCACCGCCGACGGCGGTCTGCACGCCGCGATCCGCTTCCCGGGCATCGAGGTCGGCACCGTCGGCGGCGGGACGACGCTCCCCTACGCGCGCTCGTGGCTCGAGCTCCTCGGCTGTGCCGGCAGTGGCAAGGTCTACCGGTTCGCGCAGATCGTGGCCGCGACCGCGCTCGCGCTCGAGATCTCCGCGTCCGCCGCGATGGCGACCGCGGGATCCGAGAACTTCTTCCGCGCGCACCACGAGCGCGGCGGCCTCCGCTGAGCGACGACACCCGGATCCCCCCGCACCACGACGCGGGCTGCTTCGGCTGCGGCGGCGCTCCGGGCGGACTCGGCCTGCCGCAGCCACAGGAGGAAGGACTCGATCGCTACACCGCCACCGTGACGTTCGGGCCGGCCCACCAGGGCGGGCCCGGGCTCGCGCACGGCGGCATCGTGTCAGCGCGCTCGACGAGGCGGCGGGGCTCCTCGCGACCTGGCGCCGGTTCCCGACCGTCACGGCGCGGTTCGCCGTCCGCTACCGCCGGCCGGCGCCGATCAACCGCGCGCTTGCGGTGTCGGCGTGGATCGTGGGCGAGCGCGCCCGGCGGATCGAGATCGCAGCGGAGCTCCGCGACGACGAGGCGCTGCTCGCGTCCGGAGAGGGCGTCTTCCTCCACGTCCCGCTCGAGCACTTCGTGGCGACGCCGGAGGGCCGCGCGGCCGCGGACGCGTGGGGCGAACGACTCGCGCGCTGAAGGAGCTTGTGGTGTTTCAACACAAAGTCCTGAGCGCGCCCCGCTCGCGCCGCGGCCTCGGCCGGCGCGGGAGGCGGCTGTGACCCCGTTCGAGCTGAACCGGACGCAGACGGTGCCGCTCCCGCTCGAGCAGGCGTTCTCGTTCTTCGGCGACCCCTCGAACCTCGAGGCGATCACGCCGCCCTGGCTCCGGTTCGCGATCGTGGAGGCCCCGGACGAGCTCCGGGCGGGTTCGCGCCTCCGCTACCGCCTGCGCCTGTTCGGGCTCCCGCTCGGGTGGACGACGGAGATCGCGGTGTGGCAGCCGCCACGGCGGTTCGTGGACGTGCAGCTGCGCGGCCCGTACCTCGAGTGGGTGCACACGCACCGCCTGGAGTCGGTCTCCGGCGGCACGGAGATCTTCGACAGCGTCCGTTACCGCATCGCGGGCGGTCCACTCGCGCCGCTCGCTCAGCGCCTGCTCGTGCGGCGCTGGCTCGACGAGATCTTCGACTTCCGGCGAGGGAGGATCGCCGAGCTCCTCCGCTAGCGCCGCCGGAGCGCGATGCCGGTCAGGAGCTCGCGCACGCACCGCTCGGCAACGAGCGCCGTCGCGTCCGCCGAACCGACGCCGGTCGGGATCACCTCGACGAGGTCCGCGCCGCGAACGTCCGTCCGCGCAGCGACCTCCCGCACCGCCCACAGCAGTTCGCTCGACGTGAGGCCGCCGGGCTCGGGCGTCCCGGTGCCGGGCGCGAACGCGGGGTCGAGTACGTCGACGTCGACGCTCACGAAGAGCGGCCCGTCGCCCACGACGCGCACCGCCTCCCCGACGACCTCGCGGATCCCGCGGTCGCGCACGTCGTGCGCGAAGAAGCTCGTGATCCCGCGCGCGGACTGCCACGCGAACTCCGCCGCGCCGGGCCAGTACCCGCGGAGGCCGATCTGGACGTACCGGCGTGGGTCGACGTGACCACCTTCGACGAGGCGGAACATCGGCGTCCCGTGCGACCGCTCGACGCCGAAGACCTCCCGCCCGGTGTCGGTGTGGGTGTCGAAGTGGACGAGGCCGAGCGGCCCGTGTACGGCCGCGACGGCGCGGATGTCCGCCTCGGAGATCGAGTGGTCGCCGCCGAGCACCACCGGAACGACGCCCGCCGCGGCGACCTCGCGGACGAGCGCCTCGATCGCTGCGTGCGTTCGCTCGACGTCCGCGGGAACGACGGGCGCGTCCCCGAAGTCGACGACGCGGAGCTCGGCGAGCGCGTCGACACCCGCCTCCAGGTGCGGCCCCGGCGGGCAGCTCGCCGCCCGGATCGCGCGCGGCGCGAAACGCGCGCCGGGTCGATCGGAGACGAGGTCGTCGGTGGGCGCGCCGACGATCGCGACGTCGACGCCGACGAGCTCGCCTGCGTCCTGCGTGTACGGCATCCCGCCGAACGTCAGGAGGCCGGCGTAGTCGGGCTTGTCGGGGAGCCCGAGGGCGCGCCAGCGCTGGAGCGGGTCGATCACGCGAGCCGCTCCTCGAGCCTCCGCCGCACCGAGGCGACGTTCGTCGCGTACAGCGGCTCCCCGAGCGCCGACGCCGCGAGCTCGTTCGCCTCGCGCACGATCCGCTCCCGCTCCGACTCGAGCCCGCCTCGCGCAACGAAGATCGCCGCGTCCGCCCGCGCCGCCCACTCGAGCACCGCCTCGAGGCCCTCACCCGGCGGCTCCGTCGGCGAGACGCGCGGGGCCGTCTCGAGGTCTGCGGCGAGACGCGCCGCCTCCCGCTCGAGATCGCGAGCCTCCGCGCCGAGCTGCTCGGCCTCCTGCTCGAGGACGGCGCGGCGGTCCGACGCGCGCGCCCGCCGCTCCTCCGCTGCGCGCACGTCCCCGCGCGCAGCCGCGAGCGCACGCTCCGCCGCAGCGCGTGCATCGTCTTTCCGCGCCCGCGCGAGCACGTCCTCCGCCTCGGTCACGGCCGTCTGCGCGCGCGAGAGCGCAGCCTCGGCCTCACGCGCCGCCGCCTCCACGTGCTCGCGTTCGCGCGGCAGGCGCGCGAAGAACGCGACGACGGCGCCGGCGCGGGCGGCGACGCGGTCGGTGTCGGCCGCGAGGCGTGCGAGCAGCTCCAGGCGCCCGGCGACCGCGTCGTCGCGGCGCTCCAGCTCGCGTGCGAACTCGAGGCGCGGATCCACGCGGCCACGTTAACGTGGCCGTCGATGCACGGCGCGACCATCCGGATCGGCGGCCTCGACGGCCTCGTCCGATTCGTGAGGGGCCTTGCGAAGATGACGCGCGGGTTCGCGTTCGCGACCGCGCTGGCGGTAGCCGTGATCGCGAGCGCGTTCGCCCGCGACGGCTTCGGCGCGCTCGACGGGATCGTGACCCTCGTGCTGCTCGCGCCGCCCACGGTCCTGCTGCTGTTCTCGCTCGGGCTGGGGCAGGTCGCGCGCCTGCCCGAGCGGCTGCGCCGCATGCCGAACGAAGGGGGCGAGCAGCTCCGGGAGCTGACCGCGATCGCGGGCGAGGCGCGGCGGAGCGGCGTTCGGCGCCTGCCCCGGCTCCTCTGGCGGCTCCGCGGCGTCGTCGGCTCGAGCCGCGACCTCCTCGGCTTCGCCGTCCCCCTGCGCGTGTTCACACCGCCGTTCCTCGCGCTGACTGCGGTCTCGGCGTTCCTCAGCCTCGTGCTCATCGGCGGCGGCTTGGTCGCGCTCGTGGTCATCGCGCTGACGTGACTTTGTGTTGAAACAACACAAACCTCCGGCCGCGGTTGCGAGTCTCGTCGCCGGGGCACGCTGACCCCGTGGACTCGCCGAACGCCGTGCAGGAGCTCGACCTGGTCGTCGCTCGCGTCACCTTCGCGGAGTCGCATCGCGGCGCGCGCGGGCCGTCGGCGCTCCTCCACCTCGACCTCGGGCCGCGCGGCGAGGCGCAGTCGCCGCTGCCGGTGCGGATCGACGACGCACAGGATCTCGTCGGCCGCCAAGTCGTCTGCGCCGTCGGGACGGACGAGGTGACGGTGCTCGCTGTCCATGGCAGCGAAGGCGTCGTCCCGCTCCACCCCGCGCGCGAGGTGGACGAGGGCGCGCCCGTCGCCTAGCTACCCTCCGCGCGTGCCGCGCCGCGACCACCCAGCCCGCCGGGACGACCTGCGCAACGTCGCAATCGTCGCGCACGTCGACCACGGGAAGACGACGCTCGTCGACGCGATGCTCTGGCAGTCGGGGAGCTTCCGCGAGAACCAGGACGTCGCCGAGCGCGTGATGGACTCGATGGACCTCGAGCGCGAGAAGGGCATCACGATCCTCGCGAAGAACACCGCCGTTCGCCGCGGCGACGTCACGATCAACATCGTCGACACACCCGGCCACGCCGACTTCGGCGGCGAGGTGGAGCGCGGCCTGACGATGGTCGACGGCGTCCTCCTGCTCGTCGATTCGAGCGAGGGGCCGCTGCCGCAGACACGCTTCGTGCTGCGGAAGGCGCTCGAGGCGCGTCTGCCGGTCGTCGTCGTCGTGAACAAGGTCGATCGGCCCGACGCGCGTGTCGAAGAGGTCGTGAACGAGGTCTACGAGCTCTTCCTCGACCTCGACGCCGACGAGAGCCAGATCGAGTTCCCGATCGTCTACTGCAACGCGCGTGCCGGCCGGGCCGGGCTCACCCCGGACGCGCTCGACGACGACCTCTCCCCGCTCTTCGACGTGCTGCTCTCGGCAGTCCCGGCGCCGTCGCACGACCCCGAGCACCCGCTCCAGGCGCTCGTCACGAACCTCGACGCGTCGCCGTACGTCGGCCGGCTGGCGCTCCTCCGCGTGCACCACGGCACGCTGCGGAAGGGCGCGCCGGTCGCCTGGTGCCGCGCGGACGGAACGATCCAAACGGCGCGGGTGACCGAGCTGTACGTGACCGAGGCGCTCGAGCGCGTCGCCGCCGACGCGGCGGGCCCGGGCGAGATCGTCGCGCTGGCCGGTCTCCCCGACGTGACGATCGGCGAGACGATCGCCGATCCCGACGACCCGCGGCCGCTGCCGGTGACCGTCGTCGACGAGCCGTCGCTCTCGATGACGCTCGGGATCAACACCTCGCCGCTCTCGGGCAAGGAGGGCGACAAGCTCACGGCGAGCGCGGTCAAGTCGCGCCTCGACCAGGAGCTCGTCGGGAACGTCTCGCTGCGCGTGCGTCCGACGGCGCGCCCCGAGGTGTGGGAGGTGCAGGGGCGCGGGGAGCTCCAGCTCGCGGTGCTCGTCGAGCTGATGCGGCGCGAGGGCTTCGAGCTGACGGTGGGGAAGCCGGAGGTGCTGACGAAGGAGGTCGACGGGAAGCTGCACGAGCCGGTGGAGCGGGTCGCGGTCGACGTGCCGGAGGAGTACGTCGGCGTCGTCACGCAGCTCCTCGCGCTCCGCAAGGGGCGTCTGCAACAGATGGTCAACCACGGCACCGGCTGGGCGCGGATGGAGTACCTCGTCCCGGCTCGCGGCCTGATCGGCTTCCGCACCGAGTTCCTGACGGAGACGCGCGGCGCCGGGATCCTCCACCACGTCTTCGACCGCTGGGAACCGTGGCACGGCGAGCTCCGGACACGGCCGACCGGAAGCCTCGTCGCCGACCGCCGCGGCCCGACGACGTCGTTCGCGCTCCAGAACCTCCAGGAGCGCGGCACGCTCTTCGTCGGCCCGGGGGTCGAGGTGTACGAGGGGATGATCGTCGGCGAGAACGCTCGTTCGGAGGACCTCGACGTCAACGCCTGCAAGGAGAAGAAGCTGACGAACATGCGGTCGTCGACCGCGGACGAGCTCGTCCGGCTGATCCCGCCGCGGCCGCTCTCGCTCGAGCAGGCGCTCGAGTTCATCCGCGACGACGAGTGCGTCGAGGTGACGCCGACGTCGATCCGGCTCCGGAAGGTGGAGCTCTCCGCGTCGAAGCGGCAATCGCAGGCGTCGCGCAGGAAGCGCGAGCGCGAGGCGGCGCTGCAGGCGTAGACCTCAGCGCGACGTACGGACGCCGAGACCTCGCGCACCGTCCCGGGCTCCTGGCCGACGCGCAGGAGGACGTGCGCGTGGTTCGTGAACCCGACAGAGGCGACGACCGGAATCGAACCGGTGTACAGGGCTTTGCAGGCCCTTGCCTAACCACTCGGCCACGTCGCCGCGCCGCGCATCGTACCCGCGTCCGTAACGAATCCCGCCGCCCCGCCGTTTCTCCCCTGGAACCGACACGGGAGGACGTATGTACATCGGTGGAGGACTGCTCACGCTGATCGTGATCATCCTGCTGCTGGTCTGGCTCTTCTAGACCAGCCCGGAGGGCGCCTCGGGCGGAGGCGCCTCCTCCGTGCCCCTCGGTCGCGCCCCCGGGGTTTGTGTTGTTTCAACACAATCGCTCTCTGCGCGACGGCAAAGTTTGTGTTGTTTCAACACAAGCTTGCCTTCGCGGCGCGCGTCGAAGTTTGTGTTGTTTCAACACAAGCGGCCGCCGCGCGCTACGCGTCGGCGTGCTCGACCTGCTCGCGCGGCGGCACGAGGTACGTGAGGAGCCCGGGGATCGTGAGGACGAGCAGCGCCGCCAGCAGGAGTTCCACGTCCCGCTAACGACGCCGCCCGTCCTGCGGTTACGGGAGGGCGACGAACCGGCCGAGGAACCCACGCGCCGACGGCGTGTCGAGCCGCAGCCCCTCCGCCTTCTTGTCGCACGTCTTCGACCCCGAGACGGTGACGGAGAGGACGGTGTCGCCGACGAGCTGCGGGCCACCGGAGTCACCCATGCACGGCCCGCCCTCGGACGTGTCGAGCCGCAGCGCGGACTTCGTGATCCCCGCGACCGGCGAGGAGCCTGCCCGCCTGAGGCCGTCGTAGAGGAACGACCCGTCGGCGCTCCTGCCGCTGTAGCCGTACCCGACGGAGACAACGAGCGCGCCCTTCGACAGTCCCGCCACCGCGCCTGCCGCCGGGAGCGCAGCAGGAGCGATCCCTGCTGCAGCGTCGAGAAGCACGACCGCGAGGTCGTCGCCGTTGCCGTTGTAGGCCGGATGCACGACTGCACGCCCACGGTGGAGCGTCCACGAGGCGCGGTCGAGCTTCGAGTCGAACGCGACGTCGACGACCGCGCCGTCGGAGACGCAGTGCGCGGCGGTCGCGACGACGGCAGGCGCGACGAGGACGGCCGAGCATCGGACGCTGCCGTCGACGACGACCGCGCCGGCGTAGGGGTGCGCGTCGCCGTCCGGGTCGGATCCCGTGACGGCGCCGGCCGCCGAGGCGAGTGAGAGCGCCGCGGCGAGTGCCGCGACGGTCGTTCTGGTGCTGCTGGGCAAGGGGCACCTCCGGATGCCGCAGACGGTGCGCCCCGGCCGGCCGAACCGGCCGGGGCCTGGGCGGCGGCTAGTGGCCGTCGTGGAAGCCGTACTTCGTCTTCGCGAGGAAGGATGCGACCGCGAGGAGGAAGAGGACGATCGAGCGGGGCGTGAGCTTGCGCATACGAGTCACCTCCTCTCTAGAAGTTGAAGTCCTGCAGCGTCTCCGCAGCGCGGCGGAAGAGGTGGGCCGCGGCGTCGGAGTCGCCGCGGGCGAGCGCCAGGTCTCCCTGCGCCATCCAGGCAGCGGCGCGCAGGCTCGGCGACTCGATGCGCGTGAACGAATCCTCGGCGGCGGCGAACCACTCCTCCGCGTCGTCGGGGCGGCTCTGCTGGAGCAACGACCGGCCGAGCACGAGCTGGACGTTCCCGATCTCGTCGAGTGCGTCCTCGCGCCCGTCGAGGAGACGCAGCGCGTGACGTGCGTGCGGCTCGGCGGCGACCGGGTCGCCAGAGCGCAGGTGCACCTGCGCGAGCGACGAGATCGCGTACGCGGCGTCGACATCGTGGCCGAGGTCGAGCGCGATCGCGACGGCGCCCTTCAGGTTCTCGACCGCGCGGTCGTGCTTCCCGAGCAGGAAGTCGAGTCCGCCGAGGTTGTTGAGGAGCCGGCCGACGTTCGCGCGGTCGCCGCACTCCTCGTAGAGGTCTCGCGCCTTCTCGCCGTAGAACCGCGCGAGCAGCCACTGCCCGCTGCGCTCGGCGACGACGGACGCGCGGAAGTTGACGTGCGCCGCGGTGTGGCGGTCGCCGGCGGCGTCCGCGAGCTCGAGCGCCTGCTCGACGTCGGCGCGGGCGGCGTCGAAGTCGCGCTGCCGCTGATAGCAGCGCGAGCGCCACGAGAGGATCTCGGCGCGCAGCCGGTCGCACGGCCGACCCGAGCGGCCGCAGAGCTCGAGCGCCAGCGTGAAGTCGTTGACGGCCCGCGAGATCGCGCCGCGCTTCACGCGGACGCACCCGATGCGGTAGAGCACGTCCGCACGGTCGAGGTCGTTGAAGCCAGGGCGGTGCGCGACCTCCTTCGCCGTCCGGAGCAGGTCGAGCGCCGCGTCCAGCTCGCCGCGGTACATGCGCGCCCACGATTCCGCGCGCAGTGCACGTAGAGCGAGATCCGGCCAGACCGCGGGAGCGACGCGCTCCTCCGTCAGAAGCGCGACCGCATCGTCCCAGCGCGTCTCCGCGATCGCCGCCTCGGCGGCGGCGACACGCGACTCGACCGGCGCCGGATCGTCGCGGCGGACGTCGCTCACCGGCGGGAGCGAAAACGCGTCCATCGACGAGGAGGAGGTCGTGCTGAGCGCCGCAAGCTCGGTCACGCCCCAATCGTCGGCCGCAGCGGCCGCGGCCGCGATTCCCGCCCCGGCTCCGCGTGCATCCCCGGAACCGCGTATCCGCCTACCGGTTCACGCGGCGTCGAACCGTCGCCGCCCTGCCGGCGAACGAAAAGAAGGGCCGGCGGCATTCCTGTCCGAGAGGACAGTCCCACCCGAACGCCGCCGGCCCTTTTCGTTCCGCTACGACGTGATGAACCCGGTGGCGTTGACGGCCGCGAGCACCTTCGCGCGCGTGAACGGATCCTCGAACGCGGCGGGCGCCGGCGTCTGCGGCGAGCCGCCGCCCTGGGCGCCACCGTTCGGGAAGCGGATCTGGCGGATCCACGCGGCGTGGCGCGCCTCGACCGGCAGGATCCGACCGGCACCGACGAGGACGGCCTTCGCCTTGATGTTCGCGACCTGACCGAGATACGCGTGGACGCCGAGATTCTCGAGCGCATCCGCGGTCGCGTGGAACTTCGCGCGGTCGGACGTCGTCCCCTTGAAGTCGAAGCGCGGCTTGGCCACGGCCTTCGCCCCGAGGACGCGCTTGAGGAAGTCGACG
>DATMJW010000184.1:0-4279 GCA_035553355.1 Gaiellaceae bacterium
CCCTGCGAGCGTCCCCGGCCGCCGCAGCGCGTGCTCGAGAGCGAGCATGCCGCCCCACGAGCTGCCGAGGAGATGGATCCGGTGCAGGTCGAGGTGTGCCCGGAGCGCGTCGAGCTCGTCGAGGAAGAGCTCGAGCGACCAAGCGGCGTCGGCGGCACGGCTGGAGCGGCCACAGCCGACCTGGTCGTAGAGGACGACCGGCCGCCCGCGCTCGCGGCCGTGAACGCGGGCGAGCTCCTCGAGCGGCGCGAAGTAGTTGTGCGTGGAGCCGGGGCCGCCGTGCAGGCACACGAGCGGCGTCCGGAGCCCGGTGCCGACGACGCGGTACCAGGTGCTCCCGCCGCGATGCTCGACGACGCCCTCGCGGACGGCGACTTTGTGTTGTTTCAACACAAGCTCAGGCCGCGCCGCGGAGGACGCGGGGGGCGATCCGCGCGTAGTCGAGCCCCGAGATCCACGTCAGCGCGAGCGCGACGAGGAGCGCCCACCACGCGAACGTCTCGTCCCACCAGCCCGCGGCGGCGAAGCCACCGACCGCCGCGGCGAGCGCCTGCGCCCACGTCTTCAGCTTCCCGAGGTCGCGCGCCGCCATCACGATCCCGCGTTCGAGCGCCGCGAGGCGGAGGCCCGACACCGCGATTTCCCGCGCCACGATCGCCGCGACCATCCACCCCGGCCAGACGCCCTCCTCGATCAGGACGACGAGAACCGCGAGCACGAGCACCTTGTCGGCGATCGGATCGAGCAGCGAGCCGAGGGAGGACGACGTGCCGCGGCGGCGCGCGATCCGTCCGTCGAACCAGTCCGTCGCCATCGCGACGCAGAAGAGCGCCGTGCCCCACGCCTCGTTGTGCGCGAGCCCGTCCCAGGAGAGGAGGAGGACGACGAGGGGGACGGACGCGGCCCGCGCGACGGTCAGCTGGTCGGGGAGCGTCACGGCTCAGGGAGAATACGTCCGTGGCAGTCGCCAGTCCTCCCTTCGCCAAGGTGCTCGTCGCGAACCGCGGCGAGATCGCGATTCGCATCTTCCGCACGCTGCGGGAGCTCGGCATCGGCTGCGTCGCCGTCTACTCCGAGCCCGATCGAGACGCGCTCCACGTGCGCGCCGCGGACGAGGCGTACCTGGTCGGCCCTGGGCCGGCCGCCGAGAGCTACCTGCTCCCGGAGCGCCTGCTCGAAGCCGCCGAGCGCGCGGGCGCCGAGGCGGTGCACCCCGGCTACGGCTTCCTCTCGGAGAATGCCGCGTTCGCGCGCGCGGTCGAGGACGCGGGGCTCACGTGGATCGGCCCGCCGAGCTCGGCGATCGAGCTGATGGGCTCGAAGACCGAGGCGCGGACGGCGATGCAGGCCGCCGGCGTGCCGATCATCCCGGGGACGACGGAGCCCGTCTCCGAGGTCGACGAGGTGATCCGGCTCGGCGAGGAGATCGGCTACCCCCTGATCATCAAGGCCGCCGCCGGCGGGGGCGGGAAGGGGATGAAGCTCGTGTACGAGGCCGCGGAGGCCGCGCGTGCGTTCGAGTCGGCGCAGCGCGAGGGCGAGAAGTTCTTCGCGGACGGCCGCGTCTACGTCGAGCGCTACCTCGAGAACCCGCGGCACGTCGAGGTGCAGGTGCTCGCGGACGGGCACGGGAACGTGATCCATCTCGGCGAGCGCGACTGCACGATCCAGCGCCGCCACCAGAAGCTGATCGAGGAGACGCCCTCGCCGGCCGTCGACGACGAGCTGCGCGCGCGCATCGGGCAGATCGCGGTCGACGCCGCGCGCGCCGCGGGCTACCGCTCCGCGGGGACGATCGAGGGTCTCCTGACGGCGGACGGCACCTACTACTTCATGGAGATGAACACGCGGATCCAGGTCGAGCACACGGTCACCGAGGAGGTGACGGGCGTCGACCTCGTCCGCGAGCAGGTGCTGATCGCGGCGGGCGCCGAGCTCTCGTTGCGCCAGGAGGACGTCGTGCTGCGCGGGCACGCGATCGAGTGCCGCATCAACGCCGAGGACGTGGCGAGCGGCTTCCTGCCGGCCCCGGGCCGCATCAGCGGGTACGCCGAGCCGACCGGCCCGGGTGTCCGCGTCGACTCGGGCGTGACCACGGGCAGCGAGATCACCGGCCTCTACGACCCGATGATCGCGAAGCTGATCGTGCGCGGCACCGACCGCGAGCACGCGCGGCGGCGGATGCTGCGTGCGCTCGAGGACTTCCGGATCGATGGGCTGCCGACGCTCGTCGGCTTCCACCGCGCGCTCCTCGACCACCCGTGCTTCATCGCCGGCTCCACGTGCGAGGGGGTCGTGGAGTCGGCGGAGGTCGCGGCGCGTGCCACCGAGCTGGCGGCGACCCAGGCGCCGGCTGCCGCAGGCGCCGCAGCGGGAGCGGGGCCGCTGCGCGAGCGCGTGCGGGCCGTGGAGGTCGGCGGCCGACGCTACGAGGTGACGCTGCTCGATCCCGAGCCGCCGTGGCTCGAGCTCGCGCGCCGGCGGCGGGCGCGGGCACGCGGAGGCGGCGGCGGGGCAGGCGGTGCAGCCGTCGTGACGCCGATGCAGGGAACGGTGCTGAAGGTCGAGGTCGCCGACGGCGACACCGTCGAGCAGGGTCAGGTCGTCGCGGTCGTCGAGGCGATGAAGATGGAGAACGAGATCACGGCGCACCGCGGCGGCGTCGTGTCGGGGATCGCCGTCGCGCCCGGGGACGCCGTCTCGTCCGGGCAGACGATCTGCCTCGTCGGCGCGGAGTGACGGGCGCGCGCCCGCTCTGCGCGGAGACGTCGCGTGCCGATCTCGAGCCGCTCGCTGCGACCGCGAGCCGCGTCGACACGTGGATCCTGCTCGAGTACCGCGGCCTCTGGTCGCACGACGCGGTCGACGGCTCGACGCTGACGCCCGAGGTGAAGGCGCACGTCGTCCGGCAGCGGGCGCTGCATCCGAATGTCCGCATCCTCTTCGTCCGGCAGACCGAACGCCGGTCCGCCGACGGGATCGTCGTCTTCGTCGCGCGGACGGGCGAGGGCCTCAGGCGGTTCGAGCTCGGGTCCTACGACGACCTGCTCGGCCTCGACCTCGAAGCCGCGGGCGAGACCTGCGCGCGGCCGCTCTTCCTCGTCTGCACGCACGGGAAGCACGATCGCTGCTGCTCGAAGTACGGCCGCCCGCTCTACGACGCGGTGCGGGAGCAGCTCGACCCGGACTGGGTGTGGCAGTCGAGCCACGTCGGCGGCGACCGCTTCGCCGGGAACCTCGTCGTGCTCCCCGACGGCGTCTACTACGGCCGCGTCGAGCCGGCGGATGCGTGGGCGGTCGTGGAGGCTGCGCTCGAGGGGCGGGTGCACCTGCCCCACTACCGAGGCCGCTCCTGCCACACCTTCCCCGCGCAGGCCGCGGAACGCGCCGTTCGCGAGACCACGGGGCTGCTCGGCGTCCAGGACGTCTCCGTCGACGACCTCGTTCGCGCCGGCGGCGGCTGGCGGGTCGTCGTCACCGCGGGCGGCGTCTCCTACGAGGTCGACGTGCGGCGCGAGGAGGGCGAGCCGACCCACCTCACGTGCTCGACGCAGACGCTCAGGCGGCCGAAGCGCTTCGTCGCAGGAACCCCTCACGCACGAGCTTCCTGACGAGCACGAGCCGCCCCGCGTCGTCGAGCGTCCCCGGGAGGTCGCGTGGCCGGAAGGCGCCGTCGGCGGCGACGAGGAACTCGAGCTCGCCACGGATCCGCTCGGGGAACGTGAGCTCGCGGCCTTCGAACACGAGCGTCGCTCCGTGCAGGTCGGCGATCACGGTGTCGCGCCGCACGAGCTCCGTCTCGACGCTCAGATCGTCGAGCGCGCGCAGCTCGCGCAGCTGCCCGTCGAGGATCGGCCGCCGCGTCCAGACGAGCCGTCGCCGCGCGCGCCGCTCCGCCGCCTCCGGATCGAGGTCCGGCAGCGTCGGCGCGTCGGCGCCGACTCCGCGGCGGAACGCGAGGTCGTCCTCGATCGCGCCGAGCGCCGCCCGCGCCTCGTCCGCCCACGTGCGCACGTTGACGCCGACCGTGATGTGGAGCGAGTCCGTCTCCGACGTCAGCGCCTGGTGGAGCCAGCCGCGCGGGAGGTACAGCGTGTCGCCCGCCCGCTGCGTGACGTCGAGGACGGGGTCGCCTGGTGCGCCGAGCGCGGAGCGGTAGCGCTGCGTCTTCAGCGGCAGCTCGAGCGCCGGCTCGTAGACGAGCCAGCGCTTCTCGCCCGACACCTGCAGCGTGAAGACCTCGTGCGTGTCGTGGTGGACGGGGAGGCCCTGCGAGCCG
>DATMJW010000185.1:0-15285 GCA_035553355.1 Gaiellaceae bacterium
CGTGCGCGCCGCGGGCGCGCACCTCCTGGATGTTCGAGACGAGCTTGTCGTAGACGTGCAGCTTCGTCGCCACGACGACGACGGGCGTCTCCTCGCTGAGGAGCGCGATCGGCCCGTGCTTCATCTCGCCGGCGCTGTAGGCCTCCGTCGGGATGTAGCTGATCTCCTTCAGCTTGAGCGCGCCCTCGAGCGCGACCGGCAGCCCGATGTGGCGGCCGAGGTAGAGGAAGAACGGGCACTGGTGGAAGCGCTGCGCGATCTCCTCAATCGGGTGGTCGCCGTCGAGGAACCGCTCGATCTTCGCCGGCAGGTCGTAGACCTCGTCGAGGATGAACTCGATCTCCTCCGGCGGCAGCGTGCCGCGCACCTGCGCGAGCTTGAGCGCGATGAGGTACGTCAGCGCGACCTGCGCCGTGAACGTCTTCGACGCGGCGACGCCGACCTCGAGGCCGCAGCGCGTGTAGAGCACGGAGTCGACCTCGCGCGTGATCTGCGAGCCCATCATGTTCGTGAGCGCGACCGTGCGCGCGCCCTTCTCGCGCGCGAGCCGCATCGCCTGGATCGTGTCGCGCGTCTCGCCGGACTGCGAGATGCCGATCACGAGCGTGTCGTCGTCGAGGACGGGGTTGCGGTAGATCCATTCCGACGCGATGTCCGGCTCGACGGGCACGCGCGCCCACTCCTCGATCGCGTAGCGGCCGACGACGCCGGCGTGGTAGGAGGTGCCGGCCGAGAGGATCACGATGCGCCGCAGGTCGCGGAGGCGCTCCTCGCTGAGGCCGAGCCCCTCCAGCACGAGCGTCCCGTGCCGGACACGGTCGCCGATCGTCTCCGCCACCGCCTCCGCCTGCTCGTAGATCTCCTTGAGCATGAAGGTCTCGTAGCCGCCCTTCTCGGCGCCCTCGTCGTCCCAATCGAGCTCGACGGTGTCGTGCTCGACGCGCGTCCCGTCGGCGCGGCTGAAGACGGAGCCCTCGGGAGTGATCTCGACGATGTCGCCGTCGTCCGGGAACTGGACGATCCGCGTCTCGCGCAGGAACGCGGCGGCGTTCGAGGCGAGGAACATCTCGCCGTCGCCGACGCCCACGACGAGCGGCGTCTGGTGGCGCGCGCCGACGAGGAGGTCGGGGTGGTCGTGGTGGATCACGACGAACGAGAAGTGGCCTTCGAGGTGCGGGAAGACGGCGCGTACCGCTGCGCCGAGGTCACCCTCGTAGTGCCGCTCGATCAGGTGGACGACGGTCTCCGCGTCGGTCTCGGAGGCGAAGACGTGGCCGTCGCGCGCGAGGTCGTCGCGGAGCTCGCGGTAGTTCTCGACGATGCCGTTGAGGACGATCGAGAGCTTGCGTGCGTCGCAGCCGGCGAGCGGGTGCGCGTTCGCCTCGGTGACGCCGCCGTGCGTCGCCCAGCGCGTGTGGCCGAGACCATGGCGCGACCTCGAGCCGTTCGGCCCGGCCGCGACCTTCAGGTTCTGGAGGTTCCCGACCGCGCGGACGTACTCGAGACCGTCCTCCTCCCGGAGCGCGATCCCGGCGGAGTCGTAGCCGCGGTACTCGAGGCGCTCGAGGCCCTGCAGCAGGAGCGGCTTGCACTCACGTGGACCGACGTATCCGATGATCCCGCACACCCTGGAGCTCCTTTCTCGTCATCCCCGGGTGAAGCGCCACCCTCGCGGCCCTGCGGCCGATTCTTCCCTGCCGAGCACGTACGAAAAACGCAAAACGAGCCCGGTTGCCCCGACCGCCGCAGCGTCGCGACGGTCAGCCGAGCTCTCGCCGAACGAGCGCGGCGATGCTACCACAGAGGCGCTCCGCCTCCTCGGCCGTCTCGGCCTCCCCGAGCACCCTGATCAGCGGCTCCGTGCCCGACGCGCGGACGAGCACGCGGCCGCTGCCGTCGAGGCTCGCGTTGAGCCTCTCGGCCTCGGCGAGCGCCGCCTCCGGGACCTCGCGGCGCGCCACGCGCACGTTCTCCTTCGCCTGCGCGTAGCGCGGCATCACTGCCGCCGCGTCCGCGAGCGGCCGCCCTCCGAGCGCCTCGCAGAGGAGGAGCGCGGCTGCGAGACCGTCGCCGGTGACGTGGTCGCGGAGGCAGATCACGTGGCCGGACTGCTCGCCGCCGAGGACAGCCCCCTCCGCCCGCAGCGCCTCGAGCACGTAGCGGTCGCCGACGGCGGTCGTGACCACGCGGATGCCGTGCTCCTGCATCAGCCGGTGGAAGCCGAGGTTCGTCATCACCGTCACGGCGACGACGTCGACGCCGAGATGGAGGGCGAGGATCGCGAGGATCTGGTCGCCGTCGACGACCGCGCCCTCGCCGTCGACCGCGAGCATCCGGTCGCCGTCGCCGTCGAACGCGACGCCCAGGTCGAGATCGTGCGCGCGCACCGTCTCCTGAAGGAGCCGCAGGTCGGTCGCGCCGCACCCCTGGTTGATGTTCGTCCCGTCGGGCGCCGCGCCGACCGGTGTGACCTCCGCGCCGAGCCGCCTGAACGCCTCGGGCGCGATCGCGCTGTACGCGCCATTCGCGCAGTCGACGCCGATGCGGAGGCCCGAGAGGTCGGAGCCGAACCGCTCGAGGACGTGCTCGAGGTAGCTGTCGGTCGCGACGCCGACGCGGTCGACGGAGCCGCCGCCCGGCGCCTCCGCGTCGAGGAGCGCCTCGATCTCCTCCTCCGAGGCATCGGGGAGCTTGTCGCCGCCCGCGTCGAAGAACTTGACGCCGTTGTACTCCGGCGGGTTGTGCGAGGCCGAGATGACGACACCGAGGTCGAGCGCGAGGAGCGCCACCGCCGGTGTCGGCAGGACGCCGGCGAGGACGGCGTGACCGCCCGCCGCCGCGACGCCGCGCGCGAACGCCTCCTCCAGCTCGGGCCCGGAGCCGCGCGTGTCGCGGCCGACGAACACGCGGCCGCGCCCGGACCAGAGCGTCGCAGCCTTCCCCAGGCGCTCGACCAGGTCAGGCGTGAGGTCCTCGCCGACGACGCCGCGGACGCCGTCCGTCCCGAAATAGCGCCTCACGGGCGCCGACTAGCGCTTCGAGAACTGAGGCGCCTTGCGCGCCTTGTGCAGGCCGGCCTTCTTGCGCTCGACCTCGCGCGCGTCGCGCGTCAGGAACCCTTCGCGCTTCAGCGGCACCCGCAGGTTCGGGTCGGCCTCGACGAGCGCACGCGCGATGCCGTGGCGCACCGCACCGGCCTGACCCGTTGGGCCTCCGCCGTGCACGCGCACGCGGATGTCGTAGCTGCCCTCGACGCCCGCCGTCTTGAGCGGGGCGAGCGCAGCCGCGCGGTGGGCGAGCCGCGGGAAGTACTCCTCGATCGTGCGGCCGTTGAACCACGTCGTGCCGTCGCCGGGACGCAGGATCACACGGGCGACGGACGTCTTCCGCTTGCCGGTGCCGAGGTACTGAGCGCGCTCTGCCATTCCTACTCCTCCACGCTTCCTAGATGTCCAACGCCTTCGGCGCCTGCGCCTCGTGCGGGTGGTTCGGCCCCGCGTAGACCTTCAGCTTCGTGATCTGCTGGCGCGAGAGGCGGTTCCGCGGCAGCATCCCCTTGACCGCCTTGCGGATGACCTCGGTCGGCCGCCGCTCGAGCTGCGTCCGCAGCGTCCGGGTGCGCAGGCCGCCGGGATAGCCGGAGTGCCGGTGGTAGAGCTTCTGGTCGAGCTTCTGCCCCGTCACGTGGATCTTCTCGGCGTTGACGACGATCACGAAGTCGCCGGTATCGGTGTGAGGCGTGTACTGGGGCTTGTTCTTGCCGCGCAGCGTGTCGGCGATCTGCGTCGCGAGGCGGCCGAGCGTCTTGCCCTCGGCGTCCACGACGTACCAGTCGCGCTGAACTTCACCAGGTTTGGCGGAGTAGGTCTTCATCTGACAGAAAGAGGGCGCACATCGCGCGCGCCGGCGGCGGATTGTAGCAGGATCCAGAGCGCGGGCAGGGCGACGCAGGCCGTCGCGCCGTAGGCCAGCGCGTCCACGCCGAGCTCGCTGTAGGCGAGACCGCCGACGAGCACGAGGACGACGGCCGTGACGCTCGAGAGCCCGTCCGTGAGCCCGATCAGGCGGCCCCGCTCGGCGGGCAGCGTGCGGTCCGCGAGCTCTGTCACCGCCGCGACGTACGAGACGTTCCACCCGAGGCCGAGGCCGAACAGGGCGACCGACATCCAGAAGACGCTGTCGTACCAGGCGAGGCCGACGCTGGAGCCGGCCATCACGAGCAGGCCGACGACCTGGCTGGGCCGCCGGCCGATCCGGTCGACGAGCTGCCCGATCACGAGCACGAGCGCGTACATGCCGACGATGTGGAGGCTGATGACGGTGAAGACGTCGGACTGGTGGTGGCCGTGGTCGATCACGAGGTACCCCGTCAGGTTCATCACGGAGACCATGCCGCCGAAGCTCGCGACCGCGGCCACGAGCGCGGTCGCGACACCCGGCCGCCGCACGATCTCCCGCACCGGCGCCGGCGACCCCTGCGGCGGCGCGCCGGAGTCGTCGTGCAGGCGCTGCCCGATCGTCTTCGGATCCGGACGCACGCAGAGGACGAGCACGAGGCCGATCACCATGATCCCGCCGGCAGCGAGCCACGGGACGACGAGGGCCTCGGTGTCGAGCTCCTTCCCCGCGAAGAGCGGCCGGAAGACGAGCGGGCCGAGGGCGGCGCCGAAGAGGGCGCCGAAGAGCACGTACGAGATGCCGCGGGCGCGGCGCTCCGGCGGGTACATGTCGGCGGCGGCGGCGCGGGCGAGGAGGATGGTGCCCTGTGCGATGCCGACGAGCGCGAACCCCGCGACGACGACGACAGCCGACTCGAGCTCGCAGCCCGCGGCAGTCGTGACGCAGCCGACGATCCCGCAGACGCACCCCGCGGCGAGCACCGGGATGCGGCCGTGCCTGTCCATCAGCCGTCCGGCCGGAACCGCCGCAAGCGCGCCTGCGCTGAGGAAGATCGCAGGCCCGAGGCCGAGGATCCCCTCGATCCCCGTGACGAGGACGAGGGTCACGGTGGCGACGGCGACGGCGAGCTGCACCATCCCCGAGAGGCTCGTCAAGGTCGCGGCGAGCAGCACCGTGTTCCGCCGCACCGGGTACATGCGGCGACCTTACTGGAGCAGCAGGCGCACGCCTTCCCGGAAGGCCACGGCACCGCCGTGCGAGGGGTGGCGGACGTGCTCGCACGCGAGACGCGCCTGTGCGACCCGGCCGACCGCCACGACGCGGCGCCCCAGCGCGAGCCCGTCGAGGAACGGTTCGGCCGCCTCCATCTCCGCGCGCGTCGGCGGCCGGTTCGACTGGGGCAGGCCCGGGCGATGTGGGTGCGTCGGGACGACGTTCCAGAGCAGCACCTGCTCCGCCAACCCGAGCTCCGCGAGCGTGCGCTGCACGATCGTCGCCGTCGCCTCCGCCGGCCCCGTCCCCGTCAGCTGGCGCTCGGACGTGAACGGCAGCCCCGAGACACGCGCACCGCGATAGCCGGCAGCCTCGCCGACGAGCAGGAACGGCGCGTCGGCGCGGGATGCGAGGTACGCGTGCACGCGCTCGAGAAGGTGCGGCGCGTGCGCGTACTGGTTGTACGTGTCGCCGATGCGAGCGACGGCGAGCCGCGCGACGAGGTCGGCGGCTGTCACGGGCTCGTCTCGAGGAGGGCGCCTGCGCGCTCCGCGTCCTGCTCGGAGACGAGGATCAGCCGCTCGCCGCCGACGGCGCCATAGGGAAATGCCCCGCCCGCCCGCTTGTGCGCGCACTCGATCCCGTGCGCGCGAAGTACCGAGCACCACATCTCGGCGATCGCCTCGTTCGGCGCGGTCGCCACGGCCACGACGTCGGCCACGCTGCGTGCGGCTACTCCCACTCGATCGTCGCGGGCGGCTTCGAGGAGATGTCGAGCGCCACGCGGTTCACGCCCGGGAGCTCGTTGATGATCCGGCTCGAGATCGTCTCGAGCAGGTCGTACGGGAGGCGCGCCCAGTCGGCCGTCATCGCGTCCTCGGAGGTCACGGCGCGGATCACGATCGGGTACGCGTACGTCCGCTCGTCGCCCTGCACGCCGACGGACTTGATCGCCGGGAGCACCGCGAAGCTCTGCCAGAGGTCGCGGTAGAGGCCGGCGCGGCGGATCTCCTCCTGCAGGATCGCGTCGGCCGCGCGCAGGATCTCGAGCCGCTCGCGCGTCACCTCGCCGATGATCCGGATCGAGAGGCCGGGACCGGGGAACGGCTGTCGCCAGACCATCCGCTCGGGCAGCCCGAGCTCCTCGCCGACGCGGCGCACCTCGTCCTTGAAGAGGAGGCGCAGCGGCTCGACGAGCTCCATCCGCATGTCGGCCGGCAGGCCGCCAACGTTGTGGTGCGACTTGATCTTCGCCGCGACCCCGTCCTCGCCGCCGCCCGACTCGATCACGTCGGAGTAGAGCGTCCCCTGCACGAGGAACCGGACGTCCCCCAGCTTGCGCGCCTCCTCCTCGAAGACGCGGATGAACTCCTCGCCGACGCTCTTCCGCTTCTCCTCCGGATCCGTGATCCCGGCGAGGCGAGCGAGGAACCGGTCCTGCGCCTGCACGTGGACGAGCGGCACGTGGAAGTGGCCGCCGAACGTCGCCGCGACCTGCTCGCCCTCGTTCTCGCGCATGAGGCCGTGGTCGACGAAGACGCACGTGAGCTGGTCGCCGACGGCCTTGTAGACGAGGAGCGCCGCGACCGCGGAGTCGACGCCGCCGGAGAGCCCGCAGATGACGCGCTCGTCGCCGACCTGCGCGCGGATCCGCTCGACCTGCTCCTCGATCACCGTCGCGGGCGTCCACGCCGGCGGCGCGCCCGCGACCTCGTAGAGGAAGTTCTTCAGCACGTCCTGGCCGTGCGGCGTGTGGCGCACCTCGGGGTGGAACTGGACGCCGTAGAGCCGCCGGCGCCGGTCCTCGAACGCGGCGACGGGAGTCGCCGGGGAGCGGCCCGTCACCTCGGCGCCCGCGGGGGGCGCCGTCACGGTGTCACGGTGGCTCATCCAGACCGTCTGCTCCTCCGGCAGCCCGTCGAAGAGCGCGCCGGACGCTGCCTCGAGCTCCGTCTTGCCGAACTCCGACGCGTCCGTCCGCCGCACCTCACCGCCGAGGCGAAGCGCCATCAGCTGCGCGCCGTAACAGATGCCGAGCGTCGGGACGCCGAGCTCGAAGAGGCCGTCGTCGACCTGCGGCGCCCCCTCGGCGTACACCGAGGCGGGGCCGCCCGAGAGGATGACCGCGAGCGGGTTCCGCCGCCGCACCTCCTCGGCGCTCAACGTGTGCGGGACGAGCTCGGAATAGACGCGAGCCTCGCGGACACGGCGTGCGATCAGCTGCGCGTACTGGCCGCCGAGGTCGAGGACGAGGACCGGCCGCTCCTCGGGTGCGTCGTCGCGCCCGGGCTCCTCCGGTGCCGGCAGCCGATGGACCGTCGCCACTAGCCGCGCCGGTAGTTCGGCGATTCCTTCGTGATCGTCACGTCGTGCGGGTGGCTCTCGCGGAGACCGGCGCCGGTGATGCGGACGAAGCGCGTCTCGAGCTTCATCGCCTCGATCGTCGGCGCGCCGCAGTAGCCCATCGCCTGCCTCACGCCGCCGACGAGCTGGTAGAGGATCGCCTGCACGGGCCCCTTGTACGGGACGCGGCCCTCGATGCCCTCGGGGACGAGCTTGTCGACGTCCTCGACGTCGCCCTGGAAGTAGCGGTCCTTCGAGAACGATCGCGCCTTCATCGCGCCGAGCGAGCCCATGCCGCGGTACTCCTTGTACCGCTCGCCCTGGACGACGATCACGTCGCCGGGGCTCTCGTCGACGCCGGCGAGCATCGAGCCGAGCATCACCGTGTCCGCGCCGGCGGCGAGCGCCTTCGCCACGTCGCCCGACGAGGTGACGCCGCCGTCCGCGACGACGGGGACGCCGTGCCGCAAGGCGACCTCTGCGCAGTCGTAGATCGCGGTGATCTGCGGGACGCCGACGCCGGCGACGACGCGCGTCGTGCAGATCGAGCCGGGGCCGATGCCGGCCTTGACGGCGTCCGCGCCCGCGTCGATCAGCGCCTCGGCCGCCTCGCCCGTCGCGATGTTGCCCGCGATCACCTGGACGTCCCACTCCGACTTCACGCGGCGAACCATGTCGACGACGGAGCGGGAGTGGCCGTGCGCCGTGTCGACGACGAGGACGTCGGCCTCCGCGTCGACGAGCGCGCCGGCGCGCTCGATCGCGTCGGGGCCCACGCCGACGGCCGCACCGACCCGCAGGCGGCCGTGCTCGTCCTTCGTGGAGAGGGGGAAGTCCTTCCGCTTCTGGATGTCCTTGACGGTGATGAGGCCGCGGAGCCGCCCGTCGGCGTCCACGACCGGGAGCTTCTCGATCTTGTGCCGGTGCAGGATCTCGTTCGCCTCGTCGAGCGTCGTCCCCACCGGCGCAGTGACGAGGCCGCGGGCGGTCATCAGCGCCGAGATCGGCTGCCGCGTGTCGCGCTCGAAGCGGAGGTCACGGTTCGTCAGGATCCCGACGAGGACGCCGCGCTCGTCGGTGATCGGGACGCCGGAGATGTGGTAGCGCTCCATCAGCGCGAGCGCGTCGGCGACGAGCGCGTCCGGAGGGAGCGTCACCGGCTCGGTGATCATCCCGGACTCCGAGCGCTTCACCTTGTCGACCTCGGCCACCTGCGCCTCGATCGAGAGGTTGCGGTGGATGATCCCGATCCCGCCCTCGCGGGCGAGCGCGATCGCGAGCCGCGCCTCGGTGACGGTGTCCATCGCCGCCGACACGATCGGGATCTCGAGCGCGATCGTGCGCGTGAGCCGCGTCGCCGTGCGGACGTCGTTCGGCAGCACGGACGACTCCGCCGGCAGCAGCAGGACGTCGTCGAAGGTGAGCCCTTCCTTGCCGAACTTGCTGTCGCGGTCGAGTCCCAGCTCCGCGCGGTCGAGCTCCATCAGCTCCGAACTCCCCGTCTTCCGCGCGTGTCTCTCAACCCGCGTTCGACGATAGCAGCGGGTTCCGACGACCGTGTTTCGGCGGCCGGGGCGGGGGTAGTGGCGGTTGGACAAAACAAAGACACCACATGACGAAGACCCCAGAGGAGGCGATCAGGTTGGCGAGCATCGAGGAGCACATCGACGTCGAGGTGCCGGTGAGCACCGCGTACAACCAGTGGACGCAGTTCGAGGAGTTCCCGGAGTTCATGGGCGGCATCGAGAGCGTCCAGCAGATCGACGACACGCACCTGCTCTGGACGGCCGAGATCGGCGGCCAGCGCGAGGAGTGGCGCGCGGAGATCACCGAGCAGCACCCCGATCACCGCATCGCCTGGCGCTCGACCGACGGCCGGCCGAACGCCGGGGTCGTCACCTTCCACCAGCTCGACGAGGCCCGCACGCGCGTGAGCCTGCAGATGGACTGGGAGCCGGACGGCGCCGTCGAGCGTGCCGGTGCCGCGGTCGGCGCCGACAGCGCGCGCGTCCGCGCCGACCTCGAGAAGTTCAAGGAGCTGATCGAGAGTCGCGGCGCCGAGTCCGGTGCGTGGCGCGGCGAGGTCGAGAACGCGGCGGACCGCTCGTAGGCTTCTCCCCCCAGGCGGGCCGGCCGGGAGGTGCTGCGCCTCCCGGCCGCAGCCGCCGCCTCGTCAGGCTGGAAGCGGCTGCAGCTCCTCGATCTGGACGCCCGCGGCGAGCCGGCCGACGTCGCGCGGCTCGAAGCGGCCGGCGCCGACCTCGAGCGTCGAGGCGGCTCCGGCGGCGACCGCGAGCCGGAGCGCGTCGTCCGAGTGGCGCCCGGCGAGCTTCGCGGCGATGAACTGCGCGAGCAGGACGTCGCCCGCCCCCACGGTCGAGATCGGCTCGAGCTGGGGCGCCAGCGCGCGGTAGCGGCGCACCTGCCGATCCTCGCGGAAGAGCGCGAAGCAGCCGGTGTCGACGGTGACGTGGACGTTGCGCGCGCCCGCATCCGCGATCGCGTCCAGCGCCATCAGGAAGTCCTCGTCGTCGTCGAGTTCCTGCCCGACGACGTGCTCCGCCTCGCGCTGGTTCGGCGAGACGAGGAACGGCTCCGCCTCCACGCCGCGGCGAAGCGGCTCGCCGTCGGTGTCGAGGACAGTCGGGACGCCGCGGCGGTTGAGCTCGCGGATCGCGTCGGCGTAGAACCCCTCGTCGACGCCTCGCGGGAGCGAGCCGGCGAAGACGACGAAGTCCGCGCCGCGCGAGAGGTAGTGGATCTTCTCGAGCAGGATGTCGAGCTCCTCCGGCGCGACGCGCGGCCCCCACTCGTTGATCTCGGTGTACGAGGACTCGGTCGGATCCACGACGGCCGTCGACGTCCGCGACTCCTCCGAGATGCGGACGAAGTCGTTGAGGATCGCCTCGGCCGTCAGCTCTTCGACGATGCGCGTCCCGGTGCGGCCGCCCGCGAGGCCCGTCGCGACGACCGGTACGTCGAGCCGCTTCAGGGCGCGGGCGACGTTGATGCCCTTCCCGCCTGCGAGCGTCAGCACCTGGCTCGCCCGGTGACGGTGGCCGCGGTGGAAGTTCGGCACCGTCAGCGTCCGGTCGAGTGCCGCGTTCATGGTCACGGTGACGATCACGAGAACAGCCCTCCCAGGTGGTGCAACGTGCGCCGCGCGTAGAACCCTACGCGCTGGAGGCGCCCCGGCCGCTCGACGCCCGCCGCCGCGACGAGCGGGGACGACGCGATCACGCGGCCGCCGTCGAGGATGCGCACCTCGCCGAGCCGCTGTCCCTTCCGGACGGGGAGCGCGACCTCGACGGGAGCGACGACCCGCTCGCTCAGCGGGCGGCCGAGGCGGACAACCCTCAGGGCCGGCTTCGCGGCGACGAGTCGCACCCGCGGCCGGCCGTACGCGGTCGCCGCGGTCGCGTAGACGGTGCGCTCCGAAATCGCCCACGACGTCCGGTACTGCGCGAGCCCCCAGCGGAGGAGCGCCGCGAGGTCGCGGTTCCGGCCCTCCCGCGTCCGTCCGCCGAGGAGCGTCGCGTAGATCGTGAGGCCCGGGCCGCGCACGGCGGCGACCTGCGACCAACCGGCCCCGTTCGTGTGGCCGGTCTTGACGCCGATCACCCGCGGAAGCGTCGAGAGGAGGTCGTTCCACGTGGTGATCGGCCGCCCGGCGGCGGTGCCGTGGACGACGGCGACGGTCTCGCGGATGAACGGCTGCCGCATCGCGACCCGCGCGAGCTTCGTGACGTCGCGGGCGCTCGAGACGTGGCCGGGCGCGTCGAGCCCGTTCGGGTTGACGAAGCGCGTGTCCAGGAGCCCGAGCTGCCGCGCGCGTGTGTTCATGAGCGCGACGAAGCGGGTGATCGAGCCGCGTCCGACGTGCGCCGCGATCGCGTTCGCGGCGTCGTTCGCGCTCTGGACGAGCGCGCCCCGCACGAGGTCGCGGAGCGGGATGCGCTCTCGCGGGCGGAGGTTCAGCGTCGACTCGCCGACCGACGCCGCCTCCGGAGAGACGACCACGATCTCGTCGAGGTCCGCCCGTTCGAGCGCGACGAGCGCCGTCATCAACTTGGTGATCGAGGCGATCGGGAGTCGCTCCGCCTCGTCGTGCGCGGCGAGCACCTCGCCGGTCGCGGCGTTCTGGACGAGGTACGCCTCCGCCTGCACCGGCGGCGGTGCGGCAGACGCGGCCGCGGCGAGAGCCGCGGCGGCTACGACGGCGAGGGCGAAGGTGACGGCGGCCCGCAGCAACGCGCGCGGACTGTACTCGACAACCGTCAGCGGACGCGGATGCGCGCGCCGATCGTGAGCGCCACGGGATCGACGTCGGGGTTGAGCACGAGGAGCTGCTCGACGGTCGTGCCGTGGTCGGCCGCGATCGTCTCGAGGGTGTCGCCGGTCTGGATCTCGTAGAACTCCGCGCCCGCGGTGCCGGTCGTCGTGGCCGCGCCGGTCGTCGTCCGTGCCGGCGCCGTCGTCGCCGCGGCCGTGGTCGTCGCCGCGGGCTGCGTCTGCGCCGCTGTCGTCGCCGGCGCGGCCGCGTCGTCGGCCTCGAGCCCGCCGCGGACGAGGAGCACGGCGACGGTGGCCGCCGCGAGGAAGGCGACCGGCGCGGCGAACCGGGCCGCGGTGCGGCGGCGCCTCACCATCCGGAGACCGCCCAGACCTCGCGCCGCAGGCGTGCGGCCTCCGCGCCGGCCGCGGCGCGCCAGTCGGCAGCGCCGGCGCGGTAGGCGTAGATGACCGAGCGCGACGCCGTGACGAGCGCGCTCGCGGGGCCGCTCGTGAACGCGCGCGCGACGTCGGCCGGCGTCGCCCCCTGCGCGCCGACGCCGGGCAGGAGCAAGATCGACTGCGGCAGCAGCCGGCGGGCCTCGCCGACCGCCCGCGGCACCGTCGCGCCGACGACGGCGCCGACGCTCGAGAGGCCGCGCTCGCCGACCACGTCCTCCCCCCACTCGGCCACGAGGCGCGCGACCTGGTGCCAGACGCGGCTCCCGTCGGAGAGCGTCAGCTCCTGCACGTCCGCCGCGCCGGCGTTCGACGTCCGCACGAGGCAGAAGATCCCGGCCCCGTGCAGCCGGCACGCCTGGAGGAAGGGCTCGACGGAGTCGCCACCGAGGTACGTGTTCACGGTCAGTGCGTCTGCGAGCGCCGCCCGCTCCTCACGCGGCTCGAGATACGCGGCGGCGTACGCGCGGGCGGTGGAGCCGATGTCGCCGCGCTTACCGTCCGCGACGACGAGGAGCCCGGCGTCGCGTGCGTACGCGCACACGTGCTCGAGCGCGCCGATCCCGTCGGCACCGAGCGCCTCGAAGAACGCGACCTGCGGCTTCACCGCCACGACGTAGGGCGCGACGGCATCGACGATCCCGCAGCAGAAGCGGGCGAACGCCGCCGCCGCCTCGGCGCGGCCGAGCAGCGCCTCGCCCCGCACCTCGAGCGGGAGCAGGTCGACGCGCGGGTCGAGCCCGACGACGAGCTGGCTCCGCTTCCGGTCGACGCAGTCGGCGAGGCGGTCGCCGAAAGCCGCGGTCGCCACGCGCGGAGCCGCCTCGAGATCCTGTGCCACGGCCCGAAGGCTACTGCGTCCGGCGGCGGCCTACGCCGCGAGGATGCGGTGCGCGTCGAGCGGGACGACGCGGAGCTCGGGCGGCGGTCTGCGCAGGAACGTGCCGACGAGGAGGAGCTCGTCGGTGTCCTCGCGGCCGACGGAAGCGGCTGCGAGCCGCGCCTCGGCGAGCCCTGCCTCGACCTCGGCCCTCCCCGCGCCGCCGGGGAGCAGCGTCCGCGCCGCGACGACGCGACCGCCGGAGACGAAGAACGCGCGCTGGTACCCCGGTTGGCGGGCAGGGGCGAGGAGGCACACCTCGAGCGCGCGCAGACGCTCGAGCCGCGCGAGGGCGCCGACGACCTGCTCGAGCGCGCCGATGCGGTCACGGAGCCGCGCTGCGTCCTCGAAGCGGAGGTCGCGGGCGAGACGGGCGAGCTTCCCCCGGAGGAGCGGCAGCGCGTCGCGCGGGTGGTCGACCTCGAGGCCGTCGAGCGCACGGGCTGCGCGGCGCGCGACGCCGCGGCTGGCGAGGGGCCCGAGCGGCGACGGCGTCTCCGAGACGACCCAGCCGCTACCGCGGCGGCGCAGGTAGACGTGACGGTCGGGCCGCGTCGAGCGCGCGTTCGCCGGCGGTCGCAGCTCGCGGAGGAGCCGCAGCTCCTCGAGCGCCGCCTCGAGCTCGGACCCGAGCACGCGCCACTCGACCCGTACGAGCGCGGCGAGCGCCGCCTCGACGGCCGGCCGCTGCCGCTCCGTCCGGAAGTACGAGCGCAGGCGCGCCCGCAGGTCGCGCGCGCGACCGACGTAGAGCACCTGGCCGTTCGCGTCGTGGAAGAGGTAGACGCCCGGCTGCGGCGGCGCACCGGAGACGAGCGACCGCTTCGTCGCGAGCCGCCGTGCGCGGGGCGCTGCGAGCTCGACGAGCTCGGCGACCGTTCGCGCGCCGCGCTCCTGCGCGAGCCCGATCAACCCGAGGAGGATCTCCGCCGTCGCCTGCGCGTCTGGCAGCGCGCGGTGGCACGGCTGCACCGACGTCCCGAAGAAGTACGCGAGCGAGGCGAGCCCGACGCGCGACACCCGGCCGTCGAGCAGCCGCCGCGCGAGCCAGACCGTGTCCACGACCGGCGCCGCGAGCCGCCGTCCCGTCAGCCGCTCCACCTCGATGTCGAGGAAGCCGAGGTCGAAGCGCGCGTTGTGGGCGACGAGCACGGCGTCGCCGGCGAAGTCGAGGAAGCGGCGTACCGCGAGCTCGGCCGGAGGCGCAGAGCGAAGCGCGCGCCCGTCGATGCCGGTCAGCCTCTCGATCACGGCGGGGAGCGAGCGGCGCGGGTTCACGAGCGTCTCGAACGTCGGCCCGAGCTCGAGCCCCTCGATCCGCTGCGCGCCGATCTCGCAGATCGACGCCGATCCCGGCTTCAGGCCCGTGGTCTCGAGGTCGACGACCACGTACCGCGCCTCCTCGAGCAGCAGGTCGGCGCCGGCCGGGGTGGCGAGACCGACGGCGTCGCCGCGCCAGGCGAGCCGGGCGTCGCCGCCGACGACGTCGTCGAGGAGCTCGCGCGCGAGCCCCACCGGCACGTGCCGAAGGGCGTAGAGCGCACGGGCTGCCTCCTCGGCCGGGACGGCACCGCGTCTGCCCTCGACGAGCTCGACGAGCCGGTCCGCCGCGTCGAAGCTGAGTTGCATGCGCTCAGCCTAAGCGAACACATGTTCGCTTACAAGCCCGAAAAGGAGGCCGCGGCGCTCGCCCTGGCGCCGCGGCCTCCCGAGTCCTCGGAGAAGCGCCGGGGGCGGTTAGCCCTTGACGGCCGCCTTCAGCTGGCTGCCGGCCGAGAACTTCGGCACCGTGGCAGCGGGGATCTGCACCTTCTGGCCCGGGTTGCGCGGGTTGACACCCTCGCGCGCGGCGCGCTGGCTCGTCGAGAACTTGCCGAACCCGGTGAACGTGACGGCGTCGCCGTTCTTGAGTGCGTCGGTGATCGAGTCGAGAAAGGCATCCACGGCGGCCGCGGCATCGCGCCGAGAGAGATTGGCCTTCGACGCCACCGAATCCACGAATTCCTGCTTCGTCACTGGTACTCCTCCTGGTCGTGGTGCTTGCCGTAAACCCGCGGAGACCCTAACAGCCGGGTCGGATTGGCTCAACGATGCGGATTTCCGGCGCTCTTTGCCGCCGGTACGAGATCTCCTCCGCGGTAGAGGCAGCGCAGGCGGACCCCGATGCGGGCGAGAGCGTCGGCGCCACCCTCCTCCCGGTCGACGACGCAGACGGCATG
>DATMJW010000186.1:0-2941 GCA_035553355.1 Gaiellaceae bacterium
CGACGACCTGAAGAACCCCGAGCTCAACATCCGCTACGGCTCGTGGTACCTCCGCCATCTGCTCGACAAGTACGAGGACGAGGCGCTCGCGCTCGCGGCGTACAACGCCGGGCAGACGAACGTCGACCGCTGGCGCGCCGACGGCACGGGCATCCAGTTCGACGAGACGCGCCACTACGTCGAGCGGGTCCAGCGGCTGAAGGGGACGTATGCCGACGCGTACGCCGCCGAGCTCGGCCTGCGGTAGTCGCCCGCAGGCGAGCGGTCAGCCGCTCCGCTCCTCCAGCTCGTTCGACTTCGCGGTCACTGCGGAGAAACCGGCGAGGAGCCAGTCGTTGAGTGCTCCGGCGGCGAGCACGGTGGTGACGAGGCGGCCGGTGCGCGGCGCGAGGATCGTGAGCGACGCGAGCGAGGCGCCGATCCACGTGCCGATGCAGCGCGTGCACGTCACGAGCTCGCCGAGCGCCTGACGCATCTCGCTGTCGTCGCGGACCGGCGTCTCGTCCTCCCCGTCGTAGGCGGTGCCCTCGACGAACGGCTCGCGCACGAAGCTCGTCACCTTGTCGCGTGCGACCGTCCGCGACGCCTTGAACGTCGCGAGGCCGAGCATCGTGAGGTCGATCGCGCGGAACTCCTGCACGGGCTCCTTCCGGGCCGCGGCGATCCCGCTGACGGCGCCGAGGCCGGCGACGAAGGTGCCGGCGATCTTCGCGTACGCGCGGTAGGGCGGACGATCGGGCATGCGCGGCTTCTACCGCGTTGCGTACGCGGCTACACCCGCGAGCACGCGGTCCGCCTCCGCCGCGATGCGCCGCACGATCTCGCCGGCCGGGAGGATCTCGTGCACGAGCGCCGCCGACTCGCCGGCCCACATCGGACCGAGCTCGACGTCGCCGTCGAAGAGCGGGGTCAGCATGAACGACGCGTAGCGCGGCACCTCCACCCGTCCGAACACCGCCGACTCGAGCGCGCCGATCGGCTCCCCCTCGTGCGGGCGCTCGCCGGGTGGCGGACGTCCCGCGGCATCCCACTCTGCGTACGTCCGCGCCTTCAGGGCCCTGTGCGGCACGCCGGGCCACCAGACGTCGAAGAGGTCGTCGCTGTAGAAGGTCTCCTCCGCCGTCGCGGCGACGATGCGCCGCTTGTACTCCTCGCGGGCGAACGCTTCCTCGCTCGCGACGAAGCGTGTGCCCAGCGAGACGCCCGTGGCGCCGAGTACGAGCGCCGCCGCGAGGCCGCGACCGTCTGCGATCCCGCCGGACGCGAGCACCGGCAGCGGCGCGACGGCGTCGACGATCGTCGGCAGGTTCACGAACAGCGATGCCGTGGCCGCGATGTGGCCGCCTGCCTCCCGCCCCTGCGCGATCACGACGTCCACGCCCGCGTCCGCCGCGCGGCGGGCCTCTGCGGGCGAACCCACCTGGATCGCGACTTTCGTCCCGCCCGCGTGCGCCTCCTCGACGAGCGGCGACGGGTCGCCCATGAAGAAGACGAGCAGCGGCACCCGCTCCTCGACGAGCAGCTCGTAGCGCGCTCGAATCCCCGCGGCGCGCTCCTCGTCCCCCTGATCGTCGAGGATCAGGTTCGCGCCGAACGGTCGCTCGGTGAGCGCTCGCGTGCGTGCGATCACGTCCGGGAGCGCCTCGAGCGGCTGCGCCGACGAGCCGATGACGCCGAGCCCACCGGCATTGGACACGGCCGCCACGAGCTCGGGGCTGGCGCCGCGGGCGAAGCCGACGGACAGGATCGGGTGCTCGATCCGGAGCAGGTCGCAGAGCGGGGTGCGCGGCATGCGCACTTGTACCCTGTTTGCGTGGCCGAGCTCAAGACCGCCGCCGCCTACCGCCCCACCGGCGACCAGCCGACCGCGATCGAGCAGCTCTCGCGCTCGCTCCTCGACGGGCACCGCTACCAGACGCTGCTCGGTGCCACCGGCACCGGCAAAACGGCGACGATGGCGTGGATCATCGAGCAGATCCAGCGCCCGACGCTCGTGATCGCGCACAACAAGACGCTCGCCGCGCAGCTCTGCAACGAGTTCCGGGAGTTCTTCCCGCGGAACGCCGTCGAGTACTTCGTCTCCTACTACGACTACTACCAGCCCGAGGCGTACGTCCCGCAGGCGGACCTCTACATCGAGAAGGACAGCTCGCGGAACGACGACATCGACCGGCTCCGCCACGCCGCGACGACGAACCTGCTCACGCGCCGTGACGTGATCGTCGTCGCGTCCGTGTCGTGCATCTACGGCCTCGGCTCGCCGGTCGAGTACGAGAAGAAGCTCGTCGCGCTGACGGTGGGGGAGGAGACCGACCGCGACGTGATGCTGCGCAAGCTGATCGACATCCAGTACGTCCGGAACGACACGCTGCTCGGCCGCGGGCGGTTCCGCGTGAAGGGCGACGTGATCGAGATCCAGCCGGCGTACTCCGAGACGGCCTACCGCGTCTCGATGTTCGGCGACGAGGTCGAGCAGATCACGCACTTCGATCCGCTCACCGGCGAGGTCTACGCGAAGCTCGACTCGATCACCGTCTTCCCGGCGACGCAGTACGTGACGTCGAAGCCGACGATCGAGCGCGCCTACGACGAGATCAAGCACGAGCTCGAGCAGCAGGTCGCGCTCTTCGAGTCGCAGGGGCGGATGCTCGAGGCGCACCGGATCCGTCAGCGCACCGAGTACGACCTCGAGATGATGCGCGAGCTCGGCTTCTGCAACGGGATCGAGAACTACTCCCGCATCCTCGACGGCCGTCCCGCGGGGTCTGCGCCGCACACGCTGCTCGACTACTTCCCGTCGGACTTCGTCTGCTTCGTCGACGAGTCGCACCAGACGATCCCGCAGATCGGCGGCATGTACGAGGGCGACCGCTCGCGCAAGCAGACGCTCGTCGACCACGGCTTCCGGCTGCCCTCGGCGCTCGACAACCGGCCGCTCCGG
>DATMJW010000187.1:0-6845 GCA_035553355.1 Gaiellaceae bacterium
CTGCTGAACGACCTCGCCAAGGTCGAGCGCGAAGCTGATCTACTCCGCCGTCGGCTCACTCTTGCAGAGGAGAGAGCGGCGGCTATGCGGCAGCGACTGGCACTTCTGGAGCAGCTGGGGAGGGACGCCATCACTTCGGAACCAAGCCCCCGCCCGCGGCTCGTTGAGCCGGGTGCTGAGCCCGCGAACGGCTGGCTGCGTGGAGCGGCGATCCGGCAGGTAGCCGTCCGCCTTCTTGCCGCGACGGCACGTCCCGATATGCCGATCCACTACACCGAGTGGCTCTCGCTCCTCAGCGACGCGGGCTACGGCATCCAGAGCGCTGACCCCGCCGCTGCCTTCCTGACCCAGATTGGACGCTCGCCGGTCGTAGTGCGTGCCGACAAGCCTGGGCTCTACGCACTCGATCTCGAAGCACCGGAGCGGCTGCGGCGGCGCCTCGAACAGCTGAACGACGAGCTGCTTGCGCTTCACGAGGGCCAGCAGACGATCGAGGAGATCGCGACGACGCGCGAGCGGCGAAGCGAGTTGATCGCACAGATCGGCCGTATAGAGCGCGCGCTTGAAGAGGCACTCGAAGCCGTCGGAAGCGTCGGCGACTCGTAGCCGCCACAACGGCGCGGATGCGGGA
Organism: Gaiellaceae bacterium; assembly: GCA_035553355.1. Lineage (GTDB taxonomy): Bacteria > Actinomycetota > Thermoleophilia > Gaiellales > Gaiellaceae > Gaiellasilicea. The sequence continues at coordinate 632 of DATMJW010000187.1, forward strand.
GCCGACACTGATCCGTCTCACCCTCGACGCGAGCGTCGTCCATGACCTCGCGAAGGACGCGCGGCCGTGCCACGCGGCTGCGGTAGGCGTCGTCGGCCTCCACGGCAGCCGGCTCGCCGACGTTGCCGTCACTCGCTACATCGACGACGACATCCCGGACGACCCGCTGGCGACGCTGGTGCGCGAGCTGCCGGTGCTGCGCGCGGGCGGGGTCTTCACGATCGGCTTCTCCCTGATTGGCGGCGACGACGGGCTCGGCTGGCAGCGCTTCCTCGATCTCCAGGAGGAGCTGCAGCTGACCTGGCGGCCGTCGAGCGGGAAGCCGCCCGACGCGCGCGACTGGAGCCATCTCCACGCGCATGCGATCAAGCGGCGGCACCTATTCGTGACCCGCGATGTGCCACTACTTGAACTGGTCGAAGTTCTCGCGCCGCTCCTCGCCGCCGATGCCGAAGCGGAGCAGCTGCTCCCGCTTCGGGCGGTGACGCCACAGACGCTGCTCGACCGCCTGAAGAACCCGACCGCCTGCCCGGTCTGTAGCGGGACGCAGGTGACGGTAACGCTGCGGGATCCCGCGGCCGACGCATCGCCGCCGCCCCGGATTAGCTACGGACGGTGGTCCGAGTGTCGCGGCTGTCTCGTTCAATGGACTCATCCCGAGCCCGATCTGCCGGACTGGCTGCCGCCGCCGTCGACGAGCGGGTCGCGCTAACGGCGGCGGAGGATGCCGAGACTAGGTCGGGCCGGAGTTTTTCAATGCGGTTTTCGCGGACTCCGCGCGGAGCGTCCCGTTGCCCTTTCGCTGAGGCTGCGCGCCTTGCCCTCAGGCGACTGCGCGTCAGTCGGTGGCCGCACCACGTAACTCTGTTCGATCGCGTCCGCTGTCTGCCGAGGCCCGCAGCGATAGCCCACAAGACCTGTTCAGCTAACGAGCGTCAACGCGCTCATCCGCCGCCTCGTCAGGTTCGAGTGCGCGCTCTCTCACCTCCGGAGACACGGCGACGTGCCGTGAGTTCAGCCGCTCGAAGACCTGTTCAGCTAACGGAGCAGCGGGTGTCCGCACCGCGCGATTCGGCGGAGACGCAGTAGTCGCGCATACGCGGTTTGCGCGGTGCGCGAGGCGGATGTCACGGCTGCGCCATGACGACGAGCGCCGAGGTAGTAGCAGCGGAGACCGGGCGCCCAGCACCGCCTGCCGAAGGAGCTTCTCCGGCTTCGCGTGAGGACGGCTGCGACGTCCTTGTTGCCGGCGCGCGACGGTCATGGCGCTAAGCCACCTGCACCGCGACCTCGTCGTCGCCGATTGGCGAGGAGTCATGCGATATGAAATCCAATGACGCGTCGCGAGTCCGTCGGTTGCCTACTAGCCTGTCAGTCGGCCGCGCGCAGTCGTAGCCGCGTCGCGGCGGGAGCGCGCGGCGCTGGTTCGAGCACCTCGGATGCACTCGGTGTGACCGGCGCGCTCTGTGCGAACACCGCGCGAACATTTCGTGACGACTCCTGAGGAGTGGCGACGACTCCTGAGGAGTTGCGAACGGCTTCCTGCTGCGGTATCAGTGGTGGAGAGGGGAGCTAGCGGACGACCACCTGCGTCTGCTGCAGCATCACCTCGGAGACGAGGATCGCGTACGGGTCGCGCGTCCGCCGCCACGGCAGGTCGCGGCCGTTCGTCCGGAACCACTCGAGCAGCGCCTCCTGCACGACCGGAGCGTAGAGGAGCCCCGGCGGCCGCACTTTGCGCGTGCGACCGGGCCGGGCGCGACAATCGACGGTTCGTGCTCTCCCGGCTCTCGACCTACGTGCGCGCGCGTGCGGCGCGCTGGCTCGCGATCGTGCGGCTGACACCCGCGGTGGGCCGCGGCGTGCTCACGCTCGCCGTCGCGCTGCAGACGGTCGCGGGCCTCGTGCCGCTCGCGTTCATCGTCGCGACGAGCGCCGTCATCGGGCGCGTCCCGGCTGCCGTCGACGCGGGTCTCGACTCGCCGGAATGGCACGCGCTGCGCGACGCGCTCCTCGTCACGGGCGGGCTGTTCCTGCTGCAGCAGCTGATGTTCCCGCTGCAGTGGTCGCTCGCGGAGATCATCGCCTGGCGCGTCGACGACACGGTCCGCGAGCGGATCGCGCGAGCGGCATTCGCGTCCCCGGGAATCGAGGCGCTGAGCGACCAGCGGCTCCAGGACGACCTCGCTGCGGTCGTCGACCCGCACCGCGGGGTCGGGTTCTCGACGGGCGCGGCGGTCGCCGGGCTGCTCGCACTGATCCCGCGCTACCTCCAGTGGGCGGGCGCGACCGTCCTGCTCGGCATCGTCTTCACGTGGTGGGGCGCACTCGTCGCGGCACTCGGCGCGCTCGTCGTCCGCGTGGCCGTACGGTCGGGTCTCGCGCGCCTGGGGACGTTCGAGCAGCGCTATGCACCGCAGCGGCGCCGCCTGGCGTACCTCTTCCGCCTCATGTCGGAGGCCGGCGCGGCGAAGGAGGTGCGCCTCTTCGGCCTCCTCGGCTGGCTCAGGGGACGCCACCGGGAGGCAGGCCTCGAGGCCTACACGCCGGTCTGGCGCGTGCGCCGCCGGACGTCGTTCGCGCCGTTCCTCGCGTCGCTCCCGGTCGCGGTGCTCCTGTTCGGGGTGACGTCCGTCGCCGTTGCGCGTGCGGCCGCGGCCGGCGAGCTGACGCTCGGCGAGCTCGCGCTCGCGCTGCAGGCGATCGTCGTGATCGGGGTCCTGAGCGAGTTCTTCTTCGAGGCGGACTACAAGACCGAGTTCGGCATCCACCACTACGACGCCGTCGGCCGGCTCGAGCAGCGGGCGGCCGAGCAGAGACCGCGGCACGGCACTCGTCCCGCGCACGACCTCCCGCGCCACGAGATCCGGTTCGACGGCGTGCGCTTCGCGTACCCCGGCTCCGCGCGGCCGGTCTACCGGGAGCTCGACCTGACGATCGAAGCCGGGCGGTCGCTCGCGATCGTCGGCCTGAACGGCGCCGGCAAGACGACGCTCGTGAAGCTGCTCGCGCGGCTGTACGAGCCCGACGCCGGGAGGATCCTCGTCGACGGCATCGACCTCCGCGAGCTCGATCCCGTCGCGTGGCAGTCGCGCCTGGCGGCGATCTTCCAGGATTTCGTCCACTACGACCTGCCGCTCGCGGCGAACGTCGGCTTCGGCGCGCCCGACCTGCTGCACGACCGCGAGGCGATCGAGCGCTCGCTCGAGCGGGCCGGCGCCGCCGAGCTCGCGGCGACGCTTCCGGCCGGCACCGAGACGGTGCTCTCGCGGGAGTACGAGGGCGGCGCAGACCTCTCCGGAGGGCAGTGGCAGCGCGTGGCGCTCGCGCGCGCGTTCATGGCCGTCGAGGGCGGAGCGGGCGTCCTCGTCCTCGACGAGCCGACTGCGAACCTCGACGTGCGCGCCGAGGCGGCGCTCTTCGACCGGTTCCTCCAGCTGACGCAGGGGCTGACGACGATCCTCATCTCGCACCGGTTCTCGACCGTGCGCCGGGCGCACCGCATCGTCGTGCTCGAGGAGGGGACCGTCGTCGAGGACGGGACGCACGAGGAGCTCCTCGAGCGCGAGGGCCGGTACGCGCAGCTCTTCCGGCTCCAGGCGGCACGGTTCGACGCCGGGGAGGAAGCGTGACCGAGTTCGCGCGCGGGGTCGCCGCGATCCTCGCGTACGGGTGGCGTGCGAGCCCGGGACGCCTCGTGGGCGCGTTCGCGCTGCTCGCGCTGAGCCACGTCAGCCGCCCAGTCGGCGCGCTCGTCCTCAAGGAGGTCACGGACGCGGTCGTCGCGGGCGACGTGCGCGGCGCGTCGTACGCCGCTGCCGCGCTGCCGTTGCTCACCATCCTCGGCTACAGCGGCCACCACCTCTCGCACGTGATCTGGGTCGAGCTCCAGAACCTCTTCATGCTGCGGCTGAACGACGAGATCGGCGTGCTCACGCAGGGGGCGACGGGGCTCGAGCATCACGAGCGCCCCGATTACGCCGACCGGCTCGAGCTCCTGCGCGCCGGCGGCAACGAGCTCATCTGGTCCGCGCGGGTCGCAGCCGGGACGATCGGCCTGGCGGCGCAGTTCGCGCTCACGGTCGTCCTGCTGGCGCAGCTGCAGCCGCTCTTGCTCCTGCTGCTCCTGTTCGCGATCCCGCCGCTCGCCGCCGACCGGTGGGGATGGCGGCTGATGAACCGCGCGTACCTCGCGACGGCCGACCGTCAGCGGCTCTCGACGCACCTGCTCGACCTCGCGATCCGGGAGGACGCCGCGAAGGAGATCCGCATCTTCGGCCTCCGCGACGAGGTCGAGCGGCGGCTGCGCGAGGCGCGCGACGAGGTGCGGCGCGCGCTCACCCGCGCGGACCGGCGCGGCGTCGCCGCGCAGACGGTCGCGCAGCTCGTCTTCTCCGCGGCGTTCGTCGGCGCGCTCCTGCTCGTCGTCCGGGGCGCCGTCGGCGGCCGGCACAGCGTCGGCGACGTCGTGCTCGTGTTCACGCTCGCGGTGCAGGTGAACGCGCTCGTCTTCAACGCGGTCGGCTCCGTCACCTTCCTGCAGCGCAGCACGACGTCGATGGGGCGGCTCGCGTGGCTGCGCGACCTCGTTCGCGGGCTCTACCCGCCGACGCGCGACCCGCTCCCGGTGCCGTCCTCGCTCCGCCAGGGCATCCGCGTCGAAGGCGTCGGCTTCGTCTATCCGGGCACCGAGTCGCGCGTCCTCGACGGCGTCGACCTGGAGCTTCCCGCGGGAGCGACCGTCGCGTTCGTCGGCGAGAACGGTGCCGGCAAGACGACGCTCGTCAAGCTCCTGTGCCGCTTCTACACGCCGACGGAGGGCAGCATCACCCTCGACGGCGTCGATCTCGCACGGTTCGACGCCGCGGAGTGGCGCGCGCAGATCGCCGCCGGGTTCCAGGACTTCGTGCGCTTCGAGTTCGTCGCGCGCGAGTCGGTCGGCGTCGGGAGGCTCGACGCGATGCAGGACGACGCGGCCGTCACGGCGGCCATCGAGCGTGCCGCCGCCGGTGATGTGGTCGCGCAGCTCGAGCACGGGCTCGAGACGCAGCTCGGTCGGGCCTATGCCGACGGTGCCGAGCTCTCCGGAGGGCAGTGGCAGAAGCTCGCGCTCGCGCGCGCGGTGATGCGCGAGGCGCCGCTCCTGCTGATCCTCGACGAGCCGACCTCCGCGCTCGACGCGCACGCCGAGCACGCCCTCTTCGAGCGCTACGCCGCCTCGGCGCGCGAGGTCGCCCGCAAGACCGGAGGGATCGCGATCTTCGTCTCGCATCGCTTCTCGACCGTCCGGATGGCTGACCTGATCGTCGTCCTCGACGGCGGCCGCATCGTCGAGCGCGGCACACACGCGGAGCTCGTCGCCCTCGGCGGGCTCTACGCGGAGCTCTACGCACTCCAGGCCGCGGCCTACGGCTGACGCGCGGGGCGCGCGGCGGGAACAATGGGCCCGTGGACGCGACGCGGGAGGCCAACGAGCTCGTCAAGCGGTGGCAGGAGCTGCAGGAGGCGCAGGTCGCCGGCGATCTCGGCCGGCTCGCGCGGCTCCAGCTCCACGCGCAGGCGCAGGCGCAGCGGCCGGGTGCGTCGCACGAGTGGGAACTGCTCGCTCGGGAGGCGGCGCGGTACTCGGGGCAGCTGCACGAGGAGGCCGAGGAGCGGCCGACGATCGGCACTGCGACGGACACGCTCGGCACGTTCGAGCCTCCCGCCGCCGAGCGCCCCGTGCCGCGGACGTTCGACCCGACGGAGCACTACGAGGTGCGGCCCGCTCCGGCTCCCGAGCAGGACGTCGAGGAGCAGGGCGAGGGGCGTGGCCGCGGTCGCGGGATCGGCGGCGCGATCTGGGCGCTCCTCGTCCTCGGCTACATCCTGCTCCAGGTGATCGGCGCCGTCTTCGGAGGCGACGGCCCGTGACGGTGCGCGTCCGCTTCGCCCCGAGCCCCACCGGCTCGCTCCACCTCGGCGGCGCGCTCTCGGCCGTCGCGAACCGCCGCCGCGGCGGCTGGATGCTGCTCCGGATCGACGACACCGACGCCTCCCGCGAGGTGCCGGGAGCCGTCGAAGAGATCGTGAGCGACCTGCGGTGGCTCGGTGTGGCGTGGGAGGAGGGTCCCGTCCGTCAGTCGAGCCGCGTCGAGCGCCACCGAGAGGCGGCAGAGGCGATCGGTCGGCGCGACGACGAAGGCGCGCTCCGTTTCGGGCGCACCACGCTCCT
>DATMJW010000188.1:0-6208 GCA_035553355.1 Gaiellaceae bacterium
GTCACGTTCGGCCAGCGCACCTTCTGCGTCGGCTTCAGGTTCTGCGGCGTCGGATACGGGTGGTGCGCCCACGCGTCGAACCGCAGGCGCGGGTTCGCCGCGGCGACGAGCTGCGCGAAGCGGCCCGGCGAGTGCGTGTCCGAGAAGCCCTTGAGGCGCTTGTCGCGCCCGTGGGACGAGGTCTCGCCCATCGCGACGAGCGCGCGCGAGTTCCCGGCCTTGATGCCTGCGTACGCCGCCGCGGCGATGCGCGCGTAGTGGCGCGGCCCGACCGACTTCCCCCTCGCGTCGAACTGCGGCGCGAGGAAGAGCTGCAGGTTCGACTCGTTCCACACCGAGTAGAAGCGGACGAACGGGTAGCCGGCGTGCCGGCCGGAGTAGCGCGACGCGAGGGCGCGCGCGAAGTTCTGCAGGTCGGCCGCCCGCGTGGGGACGTGGTTCGGCGCCTTGTTGCCGTTCGCCCACTTCGGCGTCCCCCAGATCGTCAGCAGCACCTCGAGGCCCCGCGCCTGGCTGTTGCGCACGAGCTCGTCGAGGTCGTCGAAGCGGTAGGACGGGTCGAACGGGTTCGCGGCGTTCGCCGGCCGCTTCGGTGCGACGTGCGCCCACGTGACGAGCGTGCGGACGACGGTGGCGTTGCTCGCCTGGACCTGGTCGAGCGTCGCGGCGCGGTTCGCCGCGTAGCGAAGGTTCGGGTCGTCGTGGAAGCCGACGTACATGCGCGGCGCAGCTGATGCGACCGGCGCGAGAAGGCCGACGACACACGCCGCGACCAGGATCTGCACGAGCCGTTTCACAGGCGTTCTCCCTTTCTCTCGGTAACCAGCGGCCACCGTAGCGTCGCGGTATGACGGCGATGTAAAGCTGCCGTCGCCGCTCTAGGCGGCGTCGCGCAACGCGGCGATCTCGCGCTGGACCGCGAGCCGCTCGAGCGCCTGCGCCTCGATCTGGCGGACCCGCTCGCGTGTGAGGCCGAGCCTGCGGCCGATCTCCTCGAGCGACTTCGGCTCCTCGACGCCGAGGCCATACCGAAGCCGCAGCACCTCCCGGTCACGCTCGGGCAGATGCTCGAGCGCGCCGTAGAGCGTCGTCTCCGTCAGGCTCAGCTCGACCTCCTCCTCGACGCCCGCCTCCGCGACCCCGAGGAGGTCGCCGATCGACGCGTCGTTGTCGTCGCCGAGCGGCTTGTCCAGGCTCGTGACAGCGCGCGCCGCCTGCCTGACCTCCTTCAGGTGCTTGAGCGAGACGCGGGCCACCTTCGCGACTTCCTCGTCGGTCGGCGGCCGACCGAGCTTCGCGAGCAGGTCGCGCTCGGCCCGCACGATCCGCTGCTCTCGCTCCGCGATGTGCACGGGGATCCGAATCGTGCGCGACTTGTTCGCCACGCCGCGCTGCACGGCCTGCCGGATCCACCACGTCGCGTAGGTCGAGAACTTGTAGCCCCGGCGCCAGTCGAACTTCTCGACGGCGCGGATGAGGCCGATCACGCCCTCCTGGATGAGGTCGAGCAGCGACAGCCCGTGCCCCTGGTACTTCTTCGCGATCGAGACCACGAGGCGGAGATTCGAGTTGATCATCTTCTCCTTCGCCGCCGGGTCGCCCCGCTCCACGCGCTTCGCGAGCTCGACCTCCTCGGCGGCGGTCAGGAGCGGGTAGCGACCGGCCTCGTTCAGGAAGAGCTGGAGCGAGTCGGTCGTCGCCGCCGCGACGTCGCCGTTCACGTACGCGGCCGTCGCTCCGGTCTCGCGGCCGCAGTCGTCCGAGAGGGCGATGCCACGGCCCTCGATGTCGGCGTACAGCGCCTCGAGCTCGTCCTCGTCGAGCTCCAGGTCCTGGACCGCGGCGCTGAACTCGGAGAGGTTCAGGCAGCCGGTCTCCTCGCCGCTTTCGAGGAGCGGCGCAAGCGCGTCCGTGCTCATGGGAGCGGTGTTCCCCGCCCTCCGCACGGACTAACACGCGTGCGCCTGCGCCGCGGCGCGATCGTCACGCTTTCGGCGCTGATCCTTGACGGTCCCGTGCGTCGCGCCCCTCTACGGTCGGAAGGGCAAGCGACAGAGGAGGGAGACATGGCGTCAGCAATCGCGGTACCGGCCTACAGCGCCCCGGCGCTCGCGTGGGCGGAGGAGGTCGGAGAGCACGCACCGGTCGTCTGGTGGGTCGTCTTCGTGGGGTTCGCCTACACAGTCGCGCTCGCGTACGCCGCGTACTGCACCGCCACCGGCGGCAGCGCCGACATCTCGCTCACGTGGCGGGGCTTCAAGGTTGCCTGCTACCGCTGAGCCGAAGGACGAGGGGCGGATGTCGAGTCCGCCCCTCGTCCGGCCGCTGCCGGTGCGTCCGCCGCATCCGCTCGTGTGCTCCGGGCTCCGGAAGCAGTACGGCGCGACCGTGGCGCTCGACGGCCTCGACCTCGTCGTTCGCGAAGGCACGATCCACGGTCTCGTCGGGCCGAACGGGAGTGGGAAGACGACCGCGATCCGTTGCGTCACCGGGCTCGCGCGGCCCGACGCCGGCAGCGTCCGCATCTGCGGCGAGAGCGGCAAGGACGAACGCAGCCGCCGCAAGCTCGCGCTCGTCCCGGACGAGCCCGTCGGCCTCGACGAGCTCGTCGTCGCCGAGTTCCTCGAGCTGCTCCGATCGCTCCACCGCGCGCCGAGTGCGTACGGCCAGCGCGCCGCCGCCCTGCTCGCGCTCACTCCGCTTCGCGACCGCCGCCACGCGCCGCTCGGCTCGCTCTCGCGCGGGCTCCGCCGCCTCGTCGCGGTGGTGGGAGCGCTCGTGCTCGCGCCGCCGCTCCTCGTCGTCGACGAGGCGACCGCGGCACTCGATCCGGAGGCGATCGTCGTGCTGCGGGAGGGACTCCGCGCCGCTGCCGCGCGCGGAGGCGGCGTTCTCCTCGCGACGCAGGATCTCGCGTTCGCAGAAGCCGTCTGCGACGACGTGACGTTGCTGCGCTGCGGCGCGACGGCCGCTGCTGGGCCCGTCGGCGACGTCGTGGCGGCGCACGGCGCGACGACGCTCGAAGGGGCGTTCCTCGCCGCGATCGGCGGCGCCCGGCTGGAGACCGCGGTTCACGAGGCGCTCGGTGCTCGCTGAGGCCCTGCTCCGGTGTCTCGCTCGCCGCGCATCGGCGCGGGTGCCGCGACGCGCCCGCGCTTTCGCCGCCGTCGCCGTCGCGTCTGCCGCGACCGGAGTCGCCTGGCTCGCGGGACGCAGCGTCGGCCGGCTCGCCGGCGGCGTCGTGCTCGAGCCCGGCGCGGCGACGATGCTGATCGCGCCGAGCGCGCTCGGAGCCGCAGCAGCCGGCGCCGCTGCCGTTCTTGCGGCACCGCACGTCGATGCGCTCGATCCCCAGCTTCGCGCCGCCCCGATCTCGCGGCGGCGACTCGTGCTCGCAGCCGTCGTCGTCCCGCTCGTCGCCGCGGCCGCCCTCGTCGCGCCCGTCGTCGTCGTTGCGTCCGTCGCCCTCGCACGCGAGCTCCCCGGCGGCTGGTCGGCGGGGCTCGCGCTCGCCGCCACGCTCGCTGCAGCGGCCGCCTGCGGAGCCGCGCTGGCGGAGGCGGCGGTGGGGAGCCGGCGGCATCCCCTGGCAGCACTCACCGCAGCTGCCGGCATCGGCGCCGCTCTCGTGCCCCTCGACCCGCTCGGCGCAGCCGCGGCCGCTCTCGTCGGCTCGCGCGGGGCAGGCGAGGCGACGGCGCGTGCAGCGGCCGCGGCCGCTCCCGCGGCGGCGGCGTGGCTCCTCCTCGTCGCCCGTCGGCCCGACGCACCGGCTCGCGGGCGGCGTCGTGCCGCAGTCTCGGTTCCGTCCGCGCCTGCGCTCGCTTGGCTCGTGACGGCGCTCGTCCGCGCGACACGCCCCGCAGAGGCGCGGCGCGCCGCGTGCGCAGCCCTCGTCTTCGGGTACCTCGGAGTCGTCGGCGGAGCCGCACTCGCCGTCGCGCTCTCCGGAGCGCTCCTCCTCGGAGCGACGACAACGCTCCTCGTGGCGTCGATCGTCCCGCTCGCCCAGCCTGCGCGCGAGACGGAGGCGCGATGGGTGTGGCTGGTGGCGCACCGCTCGCCCGGCGCGGCTCCGGCAGCGGCCGGCTTCGCGGCTCTCGCCGTCGCGGTCGCGCTCGTGGCCGCCGTGGCGGTTCCCGGCGTCGTCGTCGGCCCCGCGACCGAAGACGCGCTTCGGCCGCTCGCCGTCGCGACGGCGGCGCTCGCCGGCCTCGCGCTCGCCGTCGGGAGCCTCCTGCGCTGGCGGGGAGACCGCGCGGCCGACCAGCTCGCGTCGCTCGCCGCGCTTGCGGCAGCCGCACTCGCGCTGTCGCTGCTCGTCGGCGCTGTGTCGGAACCGGCGCTCCGCGTGCTCCCGGAGCCGGCGTTCGCGGCGCTCGTCGCGGTCGCACCGCTCGCGGCCGGCGCGGCACTGCTCCACCACACGTTCCGGCGGGTCGGATGATCCTGCGCGACGACGACGTCTTCGTGCTGCCGCACGGCGTCGAAGTGCGCGACGCGCGCCTCTACGACGCCGTGCGGCGCTGGAGCTGGCCGTTGAACGACACCGGCGCCGTCGTTCTCGGCTCGTCCGGGTCGAGCGTCGGCGACGCGGCCTCGCGTCTCGAGTCCACCTACGGTGTCGAGCGCGAGCGCGCCTGCAGAGACGTCGCGCTCTTCGCGGCGCGCATGAACGAGCTCCTGCTCCTGAACGTCCGCTGCCGGGCACGATTCCGGCGCTGGTGCAGCCTGGCCCTCGCGCTGCTGCCGCTGCGGCGGCTCGCGCCGTGGCCGGCGCGGCGGGTGGCGCTGCGCCGACGGCGGCTGGCGGTCGCCGCACTCGCGCTGACGCCGCACGCGGTCATGGTCACGGCAGCGCACGCGGCACCGCTCGTCGCCGCGGGAATCGTGGCGCCGCACGTCGCGTTCGCAGTCGCCGCCACGGCGGGCCTCGGGCTGGTGCTGCACGAGCTCGGGCACCTCGCGGCGCTCGCGGGTGTGCCGGCCGCGCTCGCGACGAAGGGCGCACGCGTCTTCGTGCTCCATCCACGGCTCGACGGCGCGCGAAGGACGGTCGTGGCGCTCGCCGGCCCGCTCGCGCCGACCCTCGCAGGCGGCGTCTGCGTCGCCGTGGCGGCTGCGACGGACGCGGCGACGCTCGCGTGCGCCGGCTCGATCCTCGCGATGCACGCGTTCGGCATGACGGTCGCAGCGCGCGACGGCAGGACGGCATGCGCCCTCTGAAGGCGCTCGCGCTCGGCGCCGCCGCATGCGCGCTCGTCCTCTACACGGTCGCAGTTGCGGTCGCGGTGACCGCCGACGCGCGCGGGTGGGGGTCGTTCTCGCTCGACGTCGGCCCGCTCACGCTGCTCGCGTTCGATCGGAACGGCGCGACGACGACGTTCGAGGCCGGCACCGGTATCGCCGTGCTCGCAGCCGTCGGCGGCGTGGCGAACGCGCTGGCGGCAGTCGCCCTCCTCCGAAGGAGACGCCGGTGATCGCGTAGACTGGGGCCGTGCTCTGGGAGCTTCTCTTCATGCTCGTGATCCTGAAGATCCCGGTCTTCTACCTGTGTGCGATCGTCTGGTGGGCGATCCGGGCCGAGCCGCGCCCGCTCGAAGGCGCGATCGCGGTCGCGGCACCGGAGCCCGTTTCGCCGTGCGACTGGCGCGATCGCTCGCGCCGGCGCGGCACGCGCCCACGCGCCGGCCGTGGCGGCGGCGGCGGTCGCCGCACGCGCTCCCGCCGGGCGGCTTCGGCGAGTGCCCGACGCGGTCAGGTCGCCTCGTGAGCACCGTCGACGAGTCACGGCACCGGCCGAGCGAGGCGCGGGAGGCGGTCGCGGGGTTCCTCGCGTCGGCGTCGCTCTTCGCGAGCGCCCTCGGCGTCGCGCACCGCCCGGCGCGGATCGTGCCGATCGCGATCGTGCTCATGCTCGTCGCGGCGGTGATGACGGAGCGGCACACGAAGCTCGTCGCGTGGGCGCTCGGAATCGCGGTCGTGTGCTGGATGCTGGGCATGACGGTCGCCGTCGTCACCGAGCGACCGCTCTACTGACACGCGGTCGACCCGCCGGCCGCACGTCGCACGCGCGGCCCCGGCACGGCGTCGTTGCTACAACTGAAGCGTGAGCGCCCACGACGTCGACGGCCTCAACGCCGGGTACGCGCAGCTTCTCCTCGAGGACTACCTCGAGAACCCCGATGCGGTTCCGCCCGAGTGGCGC
>DATMJW010000189.1:0-24940 GCA_035553355.1 Gaiellaceae bacterium
CCCCCGAGACGCGCCCGGCCCCGCCGGGCGCGTCGCGTTCGGCCAGGGCCGGTGCTCTAAGCACCAGACACGGCCGCGAGGGCCACGGCCGGTGCTCTAAGCACCGGCCACGGCTGGAGAGGACGATGCCGCGGCCGGCCGCCGCATACGTTCCCGCTAAACCTGCGTATGATCTGGCCATGCCCCGCGCGACGCCGCTCGCCGTGTCGAACGAGACGCCGAAGGTAGGCGCGCGCGTCCGCTCGCTGCGGCGCGAGCGGGGCCTAACGATCGAGCAGCTCGCCGCCGCGACCGGCCTCACGAAGGGATTCATCAGCCAGCTCGAGCGCGACCGCACCGCCCCGTCGCTCGCCTCGATCGCGCGGATCTGCGACGCGCTCGGCGTCCGGCTCGGCCACATCTTCGAGGCGGAGCCGCCCGCCGCGCTCGTGCGGCGCCACGAGCGGGAGCCGGTCGACGGGCGCGCGGCGACGCAGAGCCACCTGCTCTCCGCCCGTGACGAGCCGCGGCTGCAGGCGATCGAGAGCTGGGTCGCGCCGGGCGGCGGTGCCGGCGACGAGCTCCACTCCCTGCCGGGCGAGGCCGAGTTCGTCTACGTCCTCGAGGGCGCCCTCGAGCTGAAGGTGGCAGACGAGACGCACGTGCTCGAGGCCGGAGACGCGATCACCTACCGCCTCGGGAAGCCCCACACGTGGCGGAACGCGTCGCAGACGGAGCACCTGCGCGTGCTCTGGGTCAGCGTCCCGAACCCGTACTAGACCTTCTCGCCACACCTCGCGGCGGGCGAACACCGCTCAAGAAGGCGCGGAGGCCGCCGATCACGACAGCATGCTCACGCGTCTCCGCCTGCCCGCGGCCCTCGTGGCGCTCCTCGCTTTCACCGCAGCGAGCTCCTACGCGCTCTGGCGGCACGAGCAGTCGGCTGCGGCGGACGGCTCCCGCCGCGACGCGCGCGCGGCCGCCGCTGCGATCGAGGAACGTGCGGCGGCGGCGCTCCTCTCGGTCCAGGGCGTCCGCGCCGCCTTCGACTCCGGCCCGGTCGACGGGCCTGCGTTCGTCCGCCTCGCCCGCGTGCCGCTCGCACGGCCGGAGGTCGTCTCCGTCGGCTGGGCACCGCGGGTCGCAGCCGCGGAACGCGCAGACGTCGAGCGCGCTCACGGGATCCGCATCACCGGCGGCGACGGCTCGCTCTTCACGTACCCGCTCCTCCTGCGCGAGCCCGACGCGAGCAGCCCGGATCGCCCCGACCTCGGCGCCGACCCGACGCTCGGCACCGCACTCCGCGAGGCACGCGGGCGCGGCGAGGCGCACCTGTCGCCCCCGATCCGGCTCGCCGACGGGCGTGTGGGGGTCGTCGCGTTCGTCCCCGTCTACGCCCAGGGCGCACCGGCGGCGACCCCGGGGCAGCGGAGGGACGCGCTGCGCGGGCTCGTCGTCGGCGAGCTCGCGACGGAGGATCTCGTCGCGGAGGCTCTCGCGTCCGTTCCGGGAGCCGGGGCTGCGCGCGTCACCGACGGCGCATCCGTCCTCTACGGCCGGCCGCTCGAGTCCGCAGCGGTCGCCTCCGCGACGGTCGGTGCGCGGAGATGGGCCGTCTCCGTCGATCGCTCCTCGGCCTCGCCCGTGCCGGCCGCAGCCGCGGCCGCCGCGGGTCTGCTGCTCGCAGCGCTGCTGGCCGCGTTCCGCCGCCGCATCCGGAGCCTCACGGCCGCCGGGCGCAAGCTCCAGTCGACGCTCTCGCGCGAGCGCACGCGCGCGCAGCAGCGGCTCCGCGCGGTGCAGCAGCGGGTCGACGAGACCGAGCGGGCGGTGGGCCTCGTCGCCGCGGCGACCGACGCCGTCGTCCTCGACGTCGACGGCGACGGCGTCATCCGCACCTGCACGTCCGGCTCGGAGCGCCTGCTCGGCTACCGGCCGGACGACCTCGTCGGGAGCACGATCTACGAGCTCCTGCACCCCGACGACCTTCTCGCGGCGCCGACGGGGCCCCACCGCTACCGCCGCCGCGACGGCTCGTTCGTGATCCTCGACACGTCGCGCGTCCTGCGCCGCGATGCGCTCGGCTTCGTCACCGACGCGGTCACCATCCTGCGCGAGCCGGAGGCGGAGTCGCTCCTGCGGACGCCGGGCCAGCGCATCGCGGACGCGGTCGCGCTCGAGCCCGATCCCGTCGAGCTCTTCACGATCGTCGCCGAGGAGGCCGCCGCCGAGCTGAAGACGCGCTCCGCCGCCGTCGTCAGGTTCGACGACGACTTCGGCACCGTCGTCGGCGTCGCCGCGGACGGGCCGGGCGCGCCGCTCGCCGGCGCCACGCTTCCGCTCGACGAGACGACGCTCGCCGGGCAGGTTCGCGCCGCGGGGCGGCCGGTGCCCGGCGCCGCCCCCTTCCGGATCGGCGGCCGCGTGTGGGGCGCGCTCGTCGCCGACGGCGCGGACGTCCCGGCCGTCGTCTCGCTCGCGGAGCAGTCGCAGGCAGCCGTCGCCTACGCGGCGGCGGCGTCGCGGCTCGCCGCGCTCTCGACGCGCGACCCGCTGACGAACCTTCCCGACCGCCGCGCGTTCGGCGAGCAGCTCCGCTCGGAGGTGCGCCGCGCCGTGCGGCACGAACGCGCGCTCGCGGTCGTCCTCGTCGACGTCGACGGGCTCGCGCGGCTGAACGAGGCGCACGGCCGCGCCGCCGCCGATGCCGTGCTCGTCGAGATCGCGCGCCGGCTGACGGCGGCCGTCCGGCAGGGCGAGGTCGTCTCGCGCCTCGCCGCCGACCGCTTCGCCTGGATCCTGCCGGAGACCGAGGGGCTGAACGCGTGGATCGCGGCGGAGCGCGGGCGGCGCGCGGTGTCCGCGACGCCGATTCCAGGCGTCGGCGCCGTGACCGCAGCCGCGGGCGTCTGCGACCTCGAGGCCGCAGGCAGCGCAGAGGAGCTGCTCGGACGCGCGGAGCTCGCGCTCGCCGCGGCGAAGGCCGCCGGCGGCGACGCCACGTTCCGCTACTCCGAGGAGCTCGACGGGCAGGCCTTCCCCGCCGAAGGAGCACCGCGCGGGATCGACCGGCTGCGCGAGCTCGCAGACCGCCTCGACGAGGCCGTGCCCGGCGCCGAAGGACACTCGCTCCGTGTCGCCCGCCTCGCGGAGAAGCTCGCGCTCGCCTCCGGCTGGAGCGCCGGCGACGCGCTGCGGCTCGCGCAGGCCGCGCTCCTGCACGACGTCGGCAAGCTCGCGGTCGCCGAGGACGTGCTCGAGCGCCGCGGGCCGCTGTCGGACGACGATCGCGAGCGGATCGCGCTCCACCCCGAAGCGGGTGCCGAGCTCGTCGCCGACGACCTCGACGCCGAGCAGGCGGGCTGGATCCGCCACCACCACGAGCGCTGGGACGGGACCGGGTACCCCGCGCGGCTCGCGGAGGACGCGATCCCCGCCGGCGCACGGTTCCTCGCCCTCGCCGAGGCGTGGGACGCGATGACCCGCGTCCGCCTCGGGGGCGGCCGGTCGCCGCTCGAGGCGCTCGACGAATGCCGCCGCGAGCGCGGCCGACAGTTCGCCCCGGACGCCGTCGCGGCGCTCGAGCGGCTGTGGGCGCTCGACGCGATCGGCGCCGAGCACCCGGCCTCCGTCCCCGACTAGGGCGCCACGTCGGGCGCGGGCCGTAGCCTTCGCCCGTGGGGATCCTCGCGCACCTCGACCTCGACGCGTTCTACGCCGCCGTCGAGGAGCTCGAGCAGCCGGAGCTCCGCACGCAGCCGCTCGTCGTCGGCGGCGACCCCCACAGCCGCGGTGTCGTCGCGACCGCGAACTACGTCGCGCGCCGCTTCGGGATCCACTCGGCGATGAGCTGCGCCGAGGCGCTCAGGCGCTGCCCGCACGCAGTCTTCGTGCGGCCTCGGCACTCGCTCTACCGCGAGTACTCGGAGGCCGTCTGGAGCGCCGTCCGCGAGGTCGTGCCGGCGGTCGAGCGGACGGGCCTCGACGAGGGATACCTCGACTTCGCCGGGGTCGCGAACGACTACGCACGCGCCCGGGCCGTCGCCGAAGCCGTGCAGGTGTCGGTCCGTGCCGCGACGAGCCTCAGCTGCTCGCTCGGCGTCGCGCCGGCGAAGGTGGTCGCGAAGGTCGCCTCGGACCGGCGCAAGCCCGGCGGGATCACGGTGGTGCCGGCGGGGACGGAGGCGGCGTTCCTCGCGCCGTTCCCCGTGCGGCGCCTCCCCGGCGTCGGCCCGCGAGCCGAGGAGCGGCTGCGCGCAGCCGGCGTCACGAGCATCGGCGAGCTGGCGGCGCTCTCCGACCTCGACCTCAAGGCGCTCCTCCCGGGCGCGGTCGGGCGGCTGCTGCGCGACCGAGCGAACGGGATCGACCCGCGCGGGCTCGAGACGACGAGCGAGCGGATCTCGATCTCCGTCGAGGAGACCTTCGAGCGAGACCTCCACGAGCGCACGCTCCTGCACGCCGAGCTGCGGCGGATGGCGGACGAGCTCGCACGGCGCCTGCAGCGGGACGGGCTCTCGGCGCGGACCGTGACCGCGAAGCTCCGCTACGGCGACTTCTCCATCCGCAGCCGGTCGACGAGCCTCGACGTCGGCATCGACGATGCCTCGCGGATCGGCGACATCGCGTGCGCGCTCCTCGACCGCGGCCTTCGCGACCGCCCGGGCGCGCTCCGCCTCGTCGGCGTGGGCGTCTCGGGTCTCTCGGGCTTCAGGCAGCTGAGCCTCGACGAGGCTCAGCCGGCGGCCTAGCCCTCGCCGCCGAGCAGGTCGTTTGCCTCGAGGAACTGGCGCGCGACCTCCGGAGCCGGCTTCTGGTCGATGGCGACCGCGGAGTTCATCGCGATGATCGCGTCCTCGGTGAGGAGCGCGCTGACCGCATCGATCGTCTCGCGGAAGTCGTCCCCGAGCTCGTCCGCGAGCTCCTGGTTCACCACCGGCGCGACGTTCTGGAAACCGAAGTTCGCCTCCGGGTCCTCGAGCACGACGTACTTTCCGGAGGCGAGCGGCGGGTCGGTCGAGAAGATCGCGGCGACGTCGACGGCACCCTGGTCGAGCGCCTCGTACGGGCTGATCCCGGCGAACGGCACGAACTGGATCTGGTCGTCGCCGAGCCCGTACTTCTCCTTCACGCCGACGAGGCCCTGGAGCCGCGTCTCGAACTCCGGCTGGCCGCCGAGGCGGAAGCGGTCGAGCTCGGCGAGGTCGCCGATCGACTCGAGCCCGTGCTCCTCCGCGTACGCCTTCGTCACGGCGAGCGCATCCGAGTCGGAGAACGGCGTCGGCTCGAACAGCGTGAACCCGCGCTCCTCCTGCAGCTCCTTCGCGCGGTCGTACGTCCCCTCGGCGCTCTCCTGCGGCGTGTCGTCGCCGAAGACGACGGTCAGCATCGTCCCCGTGTACTCCGGGTACATGTCGATCTGACCGCTCGTCAGCGCCTTGTCGATCAGCTCGGTCGCGCCGACCGACGACTTCAGCTCGACCGTGTATCCCTTCGCGCGGAGCGCCTGCGCGTAGAGCTCGCCGAGGATGATCGCCTCGGTGAAGTTCTTCGACCCGATCCGGATCGTGCGGTCGCTGGCTTCGCCGCCGCCGCCGCTGTCGCCACCGCAGCCCGCGAGTCCGAGGGCGACGAGGAGGAGCGCGAGCGCGGATGACAGGGACCGGGTCACCGGCGGGACAATACCTAGCCGCGCAGGAGAGGACGAGTCAGGCACGTCGGGCCGCCGTCGCCCTTGCGCGAGATCTCGTCGCCGCGGTAGGTGAGGACCTCGACGCCGGCCGCCTCCATGCGGCGCTTCGTCTCGGGGTTCCCCTCGAGGGCGAGCGCGTAGCGCGGCGCCAGCGCGAGCACGTTCGGCCCCATCGACTCGAACTCGTCGTCCGGCACCTCGACGATCTCGATCCCGCGCTCGTGCAGGAGCTCCATCAGCCGCACGGGCGCGAGCCGCGGGTAGACGAGCGCGAGGTCGTCGTCGAGCGGCGAGACGAGGCTCATCAGGTGCATGACCTCGCCGCGCCCATTCCAGTGCGGGAGGTCGTAGCTCAGCACCTCCGCATCGGGGAACGCCGCCTGCAGCTGCTCGACGCCCGCTGCGTTCGTCCGGTAGCCGCGCCCGACGAGGAGCGTCTCGCGGTCGAGCCACAGCGTGTCGCCGCCGTCGATCGTCCCCGGCGCCTCGATCCGCCCGCAGATCGGGACGCCCGCGCGCTCGAGGTCGGCCGCGAGCGCGTCCGGCTCGCCGAGACGCTCGTCCTTCCCCGGCCGCAGCAGGACGGCCCCGCGCTCCCCCACGAGCACCGGGTCGTAGGTGTAGATCGCGTCCGGGTTCCCCGGCTCGCCCTGCGCGACGATCACCTCGGCGCCTGCGTCCTCGAGGATCGCGCGGAACGCCTCGTGCTCCTCCGCCGCGCGCGCGGGATCGGGCGCGGCGCGCCACGCACACGCCTCCCACCCCGGCACGTCGTCCGCGGCGGGCGGGCGCACGAGCACGCGCCGCAGCGGCTCGGTCATCGATCTGGCTCCGTAACCCATCACGGCAGCCGGAACGCTAGCTGCCCCAGCCTCCGGTACCCCTCCACCGACGGGTGGTCGCCGTCGGACGTCCACTCCTCGCGCATCCGTCCCGGCTCGTCCTCGCTCTCGAGCGTCGCGTAGAACGGAAGCACGGGGACACCCTCCTCCGCGGCGAGCTCGTCGATGAGCTCGTTCAGGCGGCGGATCGGGTCGTCGGTGCGCGGCCAGCCGCGGTTCCAGGGAAGCACGTTGGCGATCGCGACGCGGAGGCCGAGCTCCTTCCCGCGCCGCACCATCGCGCGCAGGTCGCGGGCCGCGTCCTCGACGTCGCGACCCTGCGCGATGTCGTTGATCCCGCCTTGGACGACGAGCACGCCCGCGCCCGCGGCACAGCGTTCGAGGCGCTCGGCGATCTGATCCGTCCGCTCGCCGTACACGCCGCAGTTGCGGAACCGCAACCGGTCGTCGCGCTGCGCGGCCCAGTGCTCCCACTGGCTCTGCGGGTCGAGGTCCTCGCCGATCTGGCGCCGCACATCGGGGTCGGGGTCCCAGTACGGGGAGCCCGCGGTGATCGAGTCGCCGAGTGCGGCGACGAGGATCTCGTCGCCCGCTCCGACCGTCGCCACCTCGCCGCCGTCCACGCGTCCGCACCCTACTGCGGCGACCGCGAGGAGCGCGACCGCGATCAGACGGCGTTCGACGGCATCCTCCCCTGGAGCAGGACGGCACGGAGCGCCTCGACGCAGAGCATCCCCATCGCGACGCGCGCCTCGCCGGTCGCGCTCCCGAGGTGAGGCGTGAGGACGACGTTCGGCAGGTCGAGCAGCCCTGGATGCACCCTCGGCTCGTCCTCGTAGACGTCGAGCGCCGCGCCCGCGATGCGCCCGGAGCGAAGCGCCTCGACGAGCACGGCCTCGTCGACGACGGCGCCGCGCGACGTGTTCACGAGGACCGCCTCCGGGCGCATCCGCGCCAGCGCGTCGTGACCGATCAGGTGCCGTGTCTCCGGCGTCAGCGGGCAGTGCAGCGTGACGACGTCCGCCGCGAGCGCAGCGTCGAGCGGGTCGGCGCTGCGGACGAGGACGGGCTTCATCCCGAACGCCTCGGCCAGGCGCGCGACCTCGCTGCCTATGCGGCCGGCGCCGACGACGCCGAGGCTGAGGCCGTCGAGGCCCCGCCCGAGCATGAACGTCGGCTCGAGCCGCCACGGCTCCTGCGCGCGGATCAGCCGGTCTCCCTCGGCGACGCGGCGCACGAGCGCGAGCAGGAGCGCGAGCGTGAGCTCGGCCGTCGCGCGCGTCAGCACGTCCGGCGTGTTCGTCACGACGACGCCTCGCTCGCGCGCGGCGCCGAGGTCGACGTTGTCGAGCCCGACCGCGTAGTTCGCGACGACGCGCAGCCGAGGCCCGCAGCGGTCGAGCAGCGCATCGTCGACGCGCACCGTCGGCGTCGGGACGAGGCCCGCGACGTCGTCCGGCTCCGGCACGAGCTCGAACTCCCGCTCGAACGCCTCCTGCACCGGCACGGGCACGCGTGCGGCGACGTGGACGCGCGGGCGCTCGCTCACGCGAGCAGGTGGCGGTGGCGCCGCAGCGCCGCGAGCACCGCGTCGATGTCGCTCTGCACGTTGTAGAGATGGAGCGAGACGCGGAGGTTCGAGTCCCGCTCCGACGCCACGATGCTCTCCTGCGCGAGCGCGGCGACGAGCGCCGGCGCGTCCGTCGAGCGGATGCAGACGAGCGGCCCGCGGCCCTCCGGCACGACGACCGTCGCGCCGAGCTCGTCGCAGCCTGCGATCAGCCGTTCCGCGAGCGCGGCGACGTGCTCGCGGATCGCAGGGACACCGGCGTCGAGGATCAGCCCGATCCCGGCGAGCCCCGCGTAGATGTTCGGCACCGGCGGCGTCCCTGCGTCGTAGCGGCGGGCCGTCGGGTGCGGCCGGTAGCGCTCGATCTGCATCTCGAAGATGTTCTCGTCCGCGAACCAGCCCGTCTGCGTCGGCAGCCGCCGCCGCACCTCGTCCGAGACGGCCATGAAGGCGAGCCCGGCGGACGCCAGGAGGTACTTGACGGTGCCGCCGACGACGACGTCCGCCACGTCCGCCGAGAGCGGCACGGCGCCCGCCCCCTGGTAGGCGTCGACGAGCACCAGCGCGCCGTGGGAGCGCGCGATCGCGGCGATCGCCGCCACGTCGTGCACCTGGCCGGTGCGGTACGAGACGAACGTCGAGCAGACGAGCGCCGTCCGCTCGTCGACGGCCGCCGCGTACGCCTCTGGATCGGGCGCGACCCGGACGACCTCCGCGCCCCGGAGCTCCTGCGCGTGCGCGATCTGCCCGATCGTCGGGAACTCGTTCTCGGAGATCACGATCCGGTTGCGCCCGCCGCCGAAGTCGAGGCCGCTGACGAAGGCGCTGACCGCCGCCGACACCGACGTCTGCAGCGCGACCGCATCGGCGTCGGCCGCGAGCAGCTCGCCGAAGCGGCCGCGGATCGCCTCGGCGCGCTCGACCCAGAACTCCCACTCGGCACCGTTCGCGTCCCACCCCTCGAGGTACTCCTCGTACGCCGCGCGGACCGCGTCCGAGAGCGCGCCCTGCGAGCAGGAGTTGACGTACACCTTCGAGCGGAAGACCGGGAACCGCCCGCGGACGGCCTCGCCGACCGCCGCGACGCCGCTAGCGGCCAAGGTACGCCTTGCGCAGATCCTCGTTCTCGAGCAGGTCGCCCGCCTTCCCTTCGAGGACGACGCGGCCGGTCGAGAGGACGTAGCCGCGGTCGGCGATCGAGAGCGACACGTTCGCGTTCTGCTCGACGACGAGCATCGCGACGCCCGACTCGTGCACCTGCTTGATGATCTCGAAGGAGCGCTCGACGAGGATCGGCGCGAGGCCCATCGACGGCTCGTCCATCAGCAGCAGCTTCGGCTTCGACATCAGCGCGCGCCCCATCGCGAGCATCTGCTGCTCGCCGCCCGACATCGTCCCGGCGAGCTGCTTGCGCCGCTCGTAGAGGAGCGGGAAGAGCGTGAAGACGCGCTCGAACTCCTCGCGCAGGTCTGCTTTCGCGCGCAGGTAGGCCCCCATCTCGAGGTTCTCCTGCACGGACATCGGCGCGAACACGCGGCGGTTCTCCGGGACGATCGCGAGGCCCCGCGCGATCCGGTGGGCCGTCGGCCGCTCCGTCACGTCCTCGCCGCCGAACCGGACGGCGCCGCTGCGCGGCTTCACGATCCCGAGGATCGTCTTCAGCGTCGTCGACTTCCCGGAGGCGTTCCCGCCGAGCAGGCAGACGAGCTCCCCCGGCGCGACGTGCAGGTTGACGTCCTGGAGGATGTGGATCGGGCCGTAGAAGGTGTTGACACCGTCCAGCTCGAGGAGCGGCGCGGCTCCGTTCGTGGCGGCGCTCACTTCGTCGCCGCCGCCTTCGTCCCGAGGTAGGCCTCGACGACCCGCTCGTTCGTCGCCACCTGCTCGAACGTGCCCTCGGCGATCTTCACGCCGTGGTCGAGGGCGACGACGCGGTCCGAGATGCCCTCGACCACGTGCATGTCGTGCTCGATCACGAGGATGGTGTAGCCGCCCTCGCTGCGCAGCTGCCCGATCAGCTCGGTGATCTCGTGCGTCTCCTTCGGGTTCATCCCCGCTGCCGGCTCGTCGAGGAGGAGCACGCGTGGGTTCGTCGCCATCGCGCGGGCGATCTCGAGGCGGCGCCGGTTCGCGTACGACAGCGAATACGCCGGCTGGTCCCAGCGGTAGCCCATCAGCCGCTGCCCGAAGAAGCGGAGCTTCTCCTCCGCGAGCTCGTTGATCATCCGCTCCTCGCGCCGGGCGGCAGGCGTTCTCAGCATCGACCCGAAGACGCCCGTTTTCGTGTGCCCGTACGCCGCCGCCATCACGTTCTCCTTGACGGTCATGTTCAGGAAGAGCCGCAGCGTCTGGAAGGTGCGCGCGACGCCGCGCTTCGTGATCTCGTGCGGCGGAAGCCCGAGCAGCGAGCGGCCGTCGAGCAGGATCTCGCCCGCGTCCGGCGCGTAGACGCCGGTGATCAGGTTGAAGAGGGTCGTCTTGCCGGCGCCGTTCGGGCCGATCACGCTCACGATCTCGTTCGCGTCGACGTGCAGGTCGAGCCTGTCGATCACCTGCAGGCCACCGAACGACTTCGAGACGCCGCGGAGCTCGAGGATCGGCGCGTCGGCCACTAGACGATCTCCACGCGCGCGGTGCCGAGGAGCCCCTGCGGCCGCGCGTTCATGAGCGTGATCAGGAGCGCCCCGAGCAGCAGGATGCGCGTCACGCTCGGCTCGAAGACGAGACGGTTCTCCCACACGAAGGCGGCGAGGTAGAGCGTCGGGATCGTCAGCGCAAGGCGCCACCGTCCCTTCGCCTGCGACAGGCCGATCACGCACGCGACGAGCAGCACGAAGCCCGCGTTCCCGAGCCGGATCGAGTTCTCGGGGTGGATCACCCACCCGTCGAGGGCGCCGCCGATGATGCCGCCGTCGATCGAGCCGGAGGTCCACGCGGGGCGAACGGCGTCGACGACCGCGAACGCGACGAGGCCGAACGCGATCGTCCCGGCGGCGACGATCGCGACCTTCGCCCACGGCCGCATGAAGGCGAGCAGCCCGACGACGATCGCGCCGTAGAAGAGGAGCCGCGCGTTGCCGGGATCTCGCAGCAGCTCGAGCGACACCGTGATCACGACGGCGCCGATGACGACGCCCGCGAGGCTGCCGGAGCCGCCGAGGATCACCATCGCGTAGAGCGTGATCAGCAGCGGCAGGTCGAAGTTCTGCGGGAAGACGCCGAGCTGGACGGCCGAGAAGATCGTCCCGGTGAGGCCGGCGACGGCTGCGCCGAACATGAACGCGAGGAGCTTCAGCCGGTTGACCGGCATGCTCATCAGCTCCGCCGCGAGCGGGTCCTCGCGGAGCGCACGCCACGCGCGGCCCGTGCGCGACTCGTTCAGCAGGTGGAGCCCGACGATCACGACCGTGAACACGATCAGCGACAGCCAGAGGTAGTCGCGGGTCTCGTCGAGCTGGATCCCGAAGAACGACATCGGGTCGACGCCTGCGATCCCGTTCGGGCCGCCGGTGAAGTCGGTGGGCTGGTCGCGCCAGGGCAGCGTGATCCGGTCCGCGTTCGTCGTGAGGACGACGAAGATCTGCGCGAAGAAGAGCGTCACGATCGCGAGGTAGTCGCCGAGCAACCGCCGCGAGGGCAGCCCGAGGAGCAGCCCGAGGAGCGCTGAGGCGACGACGACGACCGGGATCGACAGCGCCGTCGGCCAGTGGATGTCGAACTGGCCGGAGGAGAGGATCGCGTACGCGTAGGCGCCGAAGCCGTAGAAGGCGATGTAGCCGAGGTCGAGGAGGCCCGCGTAGCCGACGACGACGTTGAGGCCGAGCGCGAGCAGCCCGAAGAGGACGGTGTTGACGGCGACCCGCGTCACGTACTCGGAGTCGCTCAGGAACGGCACCGCCGCCGTCAGCGCGACGACGATCGCCAGCTTCGCCCACGGCGGCACGCGGTCGAACGCACGCCCGAGCGGCGCCGTCCACCCGGCGCGGCCGGTGATGCGCTCGTTCGACCGCGCCACCCACTCGTCGACGCCGATCCGCGGCCCGCCCTCCTGCGTCGCGTCGGGCGGCTGCGGCGGCGTCGGTTCCTTGCCGTGCTCGTCCACGCCCGGCTAGACCTTCTGGATGTCCGCGCGGCCGAGGAGGCCGCTCGGCCGGAAGAGGAGGATCGCGATCAGGATCGCGAAGACGAAGAAGTCCTGGAACGTCGACGAGACGTAGCCCGTGATGAAGGATTCGCCGAGCCCGATCGCGAGGCCGCCGAGCATCGCGCCGGGGATCGAGCCGATGCCGCCGACGACGGCGGCAGTGAAGCCCTTGAGGCCGGCGAGGAAGCCCATCAGGAAGTAGACCTTGTAGAAGACGAGGCCCACCATCACGCCCGCTGCCCCGGCGAGCACGGAGCCGATGAAGAAGGTCGCGACGATGACGCGATCCACGTCGATCCCCTGCATCGCCGCCGCTTCGCGGTCGAACGCCGTCGCGCGCATCGCCTTGCCGAGCCGCGTCTTCGAGACGAGCAGCGTCAGCGCGATCATCAGCACGAACGCCGTCACGATCACGAGGATGCGGACGATCGAGATGTTCAGCGGCCCCCAGTGGATCCCCTTCGCGAGGTCGATGAACTCGTACGTCTCGTAGGAGCGGAAGTCGGCGCCGAAGAGGAGGAGCGCCGTCGACTGGAGGAAGAACGCGACGCCGAGCGCGGAGATCAGCGGCGCGATCCGCGGCGCGTTCCGAAGCGGCCGGTACGCGAACCGCTCGATCACGATCCCGAGCGAGCCCGACGCCACCATTCCGGCGAGGAACATCAGGGCGATCACGACGGCGACCGGCGCGGAGAGCGCGAACGGCCCGCCGAAGAGCGTCAGCACGCCGTACCCGGCGAACGCACCCATCATGTAGACCTCGCCGTGGGCGAAGTTGAGCAGCTTCAGGATCCCGTAGACCATCGAGAAGCCGAGCGCGATCAGCGCGTAGACCGACCCGAGGGTCAGCCCGTTCACGAGCTGTTGTACGAAGAAGTCCACGGAGTGCGAGTTGGGCTTGGCAGCCGGCCCGCCGCAGCGCCGACCGACTGCCAAGCCTACTTCGCGTGTTACTCCGTGACCAGCGTGTACTCGCCGTCCTCGATGCGGAAGATGTAGAACTCGGCGCCCTCGGGGTCGCCGTTCTCGTCGAACGAGAGGTCGCCGCCGAGGATCGAGCCCTGGACGTTCGTCTGGCCGATCTCCTCGACGACCGCCTCGCGCGTCGGCTCGTCGCCCCGCTCGCAGAGCGTCTGCAGCGCCGTCATCACGACGTACGTCGCCGCGTAGGTCGGCGGCCCGAAGGTGCCGAAGTCGCCGTACTCGGCCGTGAACGCCTCTGCGAGCTCCTGGCTCTCCTCGATGTTCCGGATGTCCGGCGCGAACGAGGACACGTAGGAGCCGTCGATCTTGAAGTCCTCGGGCGAGAAGAGCCCGTCCGACCCGAAGATCACCGCCTCCCGGCCCTGCTCGCGCATCTGCTGGCCGAAGATCTGGGCGTTCGCCGCGATCTGCCACGGCAGGAAGACGACGTCCGCGTCCTGCGGCACGCGGCTGACGAGCGACGAGAAGTCCGTCTGATCCTGGTTCACCGACTGCCGCGACACGGTCACGTCGGCCTCCTCGAGCGCCGTCTGCACGCCGTCCGCGAGCGGCCGGCTGTACGACGTCTGGTCGTCGATGATGACGACGTTCTGCGCGTCGAGCTCCTCGGCGATGTACGTCGCCGCGGTCGGCGCCTGGGCGCCGTCGTTCGGGACGACGCGGTAGAAGGTCGGGTTGTCGCCGTTCGTGAGATCGGTCGCGGTCGCGGAGCCGGAGACGAACGCGAGGTCGGCGCGCGTGAAGAGCGGCGCCACCGCCTCGACCTCCTGGCTGCCGGCCGGACCGACGACCGCGAGGATCTCATCGTTCGACGCGAACCGCTGCGCGACCGTCGACGCCTGCGCCGGGTCGAGCTGCGTGTCGCCCTCGACGAGGGTGAAGCTCGTGCCGTTCTCCTCGTTGAAGCGCGAGACGGCGAACTTCGCCCAGTTCAGCTGCTCGGTGCCGATCGCGCCGGCCTCGCCGGTGATCGGCGCCATGATCCCGATCGCGCCGCTGCAGTCGGCGGCGGCGCCACCGCCGCCCGTGTCGGCGCCGGTCGCCGTCGCGCCGCCGGTGCCTGCGGCCTCGTCGCCGCCGCCACCGCAGCCCGCGGCGAGCAGCGCGAGCGCGAGGACGAGGACGGGCAAGAGCTTCTTCACGTGAGGTTCCTCCAGTCGTCTGGGGTTCTCTCGACGACCTACCCGACGATCCGCCGAGATAACGCGTGCGGCCCGCCACGAGGGCGGGCCGCACGGTTTCCTCACGCTTTCTTGCGCTTGCCTTAACCGACGAGGGTCTTCTTGCCGCCCGCGCCGACCTTGAAGATGTAGAACTTCGAGCCCTTCACGTCGCCCTTCGCGGTGAACTGGAGGTTCCCGCCGAGGACGATCTTCGGGATGAAGGTCGCCTTCAGGTTCCGCTGCACCTCGGCCCGCGTGGCGTCACCGTCGGCGCACGCCTTCTGGATCGCGAGGATCGCCGCCTGCGTCGCGACGTACATGGGAGGCCCGAAGTTCGAGACGAACTTCGCGCCGTAGCCGCGGATGAACGCTGCGTTGCCCTTGATGCCGCGGATGTCCGGCGCGAACGCCGAGACGTACGAGCCCGCGATCTTGAAGTCGCCGGAGTCGAGGCCGTCCGAGCCGAAGATGATGGCCTTCTTGCCCTGCTCCTTCATCTGCTGCCCGAAGATCTGCGCGTTCGCCGCGATCTGCCACGGCAGGAACACGACGTCGACGTCGGACGAGATCCGCGAGACGAGCGCCGAGAAGTCGGTCACCTTCTGGTTCACCGACTGCCGCGTCACCTTGACGCCGCCCGCCTTCAGGTTCGCCTGCACGCCGTTCGCGAGCGGCCGCGAGTACGCCGTCTGGTCGTCCACGATGAAGACGTCCTTCGCCTTCAGGACGAGCCGGATGTACTTCGCGATCGTCGGCGACTGCACGCTGTCGTTCGGCACGACCCGGAAGAAGTTCGGGATCGAGCCGTTCGTGAGCGACGTCCGCGTCGCCGAGCCGGAGATGAACGGCAGCCGGTTCGCCTTCTTGAAGATCGGTGCCACCGCGAGCACCTCCTGGCTGCCGGCGGGGCCGACGACCGCGAGGATGTCGAGGTTCGAGTGGAAGCGCTGCCCCACCGTGGAGGCCTGCGCGGGGTCGAGCTGCGTGTCGCCCTCGACCAGCTTGATCCGGCCCTTGCCGAGCTTGCGGACCGCGTACTTCGAGAAGCCGAGCTGCTCCTTGCCGATGAACGCGGCGTCGCCGGTGATCGGACCCATGAACCCGATCGACGGGTTCTCGCACGCGGCGCTCGCCGCGACGGGCGTCGCGACGCCGTCGGCCTTCGCGAAGGCCGACGCGACGACCGCGAGCGCGGTCACGACGAGCACGATGAACGCGCTCGCCGCCTTCCTGGTCTTTCCGTGCATCCTTTTCCTCCCTCGGTGGTTGCTGCAGTAGCTACGCCCTAAGACGTCGAAACGGGCTCCCGGTCGGTGGCCGCGTCGTATGCGCGCGAGGCGGGATCGCCCGACGGATGGAACACGCCGAGGATCCGCATCACGCCTGGGCCGACGTTCTCGATGCAGTGCACCTCGCCGGGCGGCAGGTGGAAGCAGGATCCGGGGCCGAGCGGGAGCTCCTCGCCGCCCACGTGTGCGATCCCGTCGCCCTCGACGATGTAGCCGACCTCGTCGTAGCTGTGGCTGTGGTCTGGGGCGCGGCACGGCTCGACGATCCCGACGAACTGGGTCACCTCGAGGCAGCCCGCGTCCTGGTTCACGAGGTACCGGAACGTCCGTTTCGCGTCCGCTCGCAGCTCGGGCTGGTCGGCGAAGCGGATCGTCACGCGGCGGTCGGCGTCTGCGTCGCCCGAAGCGGGTGCGGACACCGCGATGAGCTTCAGCGGCTCGGGCCCGTCGTTCTCGACCCGCCACCGCTCGCCGCCGCGGACGAAGGCGCCGGTGTCGGGCTCCAGCGGATGCGGGTCGCCGTCGACGAGGAGCGTCCCGCTCCCCGAGACCACGAACAGCACGTCGTCGCGCCCGTCGCCGCCTCGCTCGGCGGACCGGCCGGCGTCGAACTCGAGCACGCGCTGCACGAGGAGAGACGTCTCCAACGTCGTGCGGACGCGCGCAGTGTCGCCGGGCGCCCGCTGCGCCTCGACGTCGCCCTCCGCTCGCACGAACACCTGCCGCACCGGCGTAATGCAAGCGTTCGGCCGTTGTCATGTCAACGCCGGCCGCCGAACCGCCGCGTGCCCGACCGACCGAAGCCGCCGCACTACAGTGGCCGCCGTGGCCGTCGTCGAAGCCGAGAACCTGCGCCGCACGTACCGCACGACGACCGGCTCGCTGCGGCGCCGCTCGCTCGAGGTCGAGGCGGTGCGCGGCGTGAGCTTCGAGATCCGCGAGGGCGAGCTCTTCGGCCTCCTCGGCCCGAACGGCGCCGGGAAGACGACGACGATCAAGATGCTGATCACGCTGCTCCTGCCGACGAGCGGCAACGCGCGCGTCCTCGGACGCGACGTGGTCGGTGACGCGGCCTGGGTGCGCGCGCGGATCGGCTACGTCTTCGGCGGCGACCGCGGCCTCTACGAGCGGCTCTCGGCGCTCGACAACCTCCGCTACTTCGCCGAGCTGTACGGCGTCGACCCGCGGCGGCAACGCGCGCGGATCGCCGAGCTCCTCGAGCTCGTCGGCCTCGCCGGCCGCGAGCGCGAGCGCGTCGAGGGCTACTCCCGCGGGATGCGCCAGCGCCTGCACATCGCCCGTGGCCTCCTCCACGACCCGCCGGTCGTCTTCCTCGACGAGCCGACGATCGGCGTCGACCCGGTGGGCGCGCGGGAGCTGCGCGCGACGATCGCCTCCCTCACCGCGAGCGGGAAGACCGTGCTCCTGACGACGCACTACATGTTCGAGGCCGACGAGCTCTGCGACCGCATCGCCGTGATCGCGCAGGGACGGATCGTCGGCGAGGGGACGCCGCGCGAGCTGAAGGCGCGCGTCGCCGACGCGACGGTGCTCGAGGTCGAGGTGTACGGCATCGAGGCGGCGGCGGTCGAGCGGATCCGCAGCCTCCCCGGCGTCCGCGCCGCGGCGCTCGAGGAGCGGGAGCAGGCCCAGCTCCTCGTCGTGCAGGCCGACCCCGGCGTCGAGGTCGCGCCGCTCGTGCTCGCGCAGCTCGACGGCGCGGGCGTCGGCCGGATCGCCTCGCGGGAGCCGACGCTCGAGGACGCCTACGTCGCGCTCGTCACCGCGCCGTGAGCACGCTCCGCCTCTTCCTCGTCGGCTGGCTCTTCCACGTCAAGAACCTGACGAACTCGCTCTTCTTCGTGCTGATCACCGTGTTGCAGCCGGTGATCTTCGCGACGATCGCGTTCTTCATGTTCCGCACCGGCGACCGGCCCGGCGGCCTCCTCTACGCCGCGCTCGGCGCCGGCCTGATGGGCATCTGGTCGTCGACGCTCTTCGGTGCCGGGGGCGCGATCCAGTGGCAGCGGTGGCAGGGGACGCTGGAGATCCTCGTCGCGGCCCCCGCGCGGTTCCTCTGGGTGATGCTGCCGCTGACGGTCTCGACGGCCACGATCGGCCTCTACGCGGTCGTCGCCACCCTCTTCTGGGGACGCGTCTTCTTCGGCGTGCCGCTCGGCTTCGAGCGCCCGCTCCTCTTCGCGCTCGCGCTGCCGGTGACGGTGCTGAGCCTCGGCCTGCTCGGGCTCGTCCTCGCCTCGACGTTCATCCTCTACCGGAACGCGAACGCGTTCGCGAACCTGCTCGAGTACCCGATCTGGCTCGTGACCGGACTCCTCGTGCCGGTGTCCCTCCTCCCCGGCTGGGCGGAGCCGATCTCCTGGCTGCTCGCGCCCACCTGGGGGATCGAGGCCGTCCGCAACGCCGCGCTCGGCGGCCCCGTCCTGCCCGCGCTCGGGATGTGCGCGCTCCTCGGCGCGGTCTACCTCGCGCTCGGCGCCTTCTTCCTCTCGAACTTCGAGCGGCTCGCCCGCAGCCGCGCCACCCTCTCCCTCACGTGACCGCGGCGCTCCGCGTCTTCTTCGTCGGCGGCGCGATCTCGTACCGCGCGCTCTTCAACTGGATCAGCCCCGGCATGTACCTGACGACGATGCTCGGGAGCCCCCTCTTCCAGATCCTCTTCTTCACGTATCTCGGCCGGTACGCGGGCGGCCGCGACGACAGCTTCTTCGTCGTCGGCAACGCCGTCCAGGTGTCTGCGATGGCCGGGATCTACGGGATGGTGATGGGGATCGCGAACGAGCGGCAGTACGGCACCCTGCAGCCGCTGCTCGCGACGCCTGCGAACCGGCTCGCCATCTTTGCCGGACGCGCGCTGCCGTTCGTCGCGAACGGGATCGTCGTCTCGGCGTTCGGCTTCGCGACCGGCTGGCTCCTGCTCGACTTCGACCCCGACGTGACGGTCCTCCCGGCCCTCGCGCTCGTGGTCGCGGTCACCGTCGTCGCCTGCACGGCGCTCGGGATGCTGATCGGGTCGATCGGCCTCCGCGCGCGCGACGTCTTCTTCGCGGCGAACCTCGTCTACTTCCTGCTCCTGCTCTTCTGCGGCGTCAACGTGCCCGTCGAGACGCTGCCGGCGTGGATGGAGGCGGTCGGGCGCGCCCTGCCGCTGACGCACGGGATCGAGGCCGCCCGCCGAGTCGCGGACGGCGCCCCGCTCGAGGACGTCTCCGCCCTCGTGGCGACCGAGGCGCTGATCGGCGCGGCGTACGCCGTCGCCGCGTACGTGCTCTTCCGCGTCTTCGAGGCCGAGGGACGCCGACGCGCGTCGCTCGAGACGTTCTAGAGCTCGAAGAGCTCGAAGTCCTTGCCGGTGACGTGGACGGCGACGTTGTGCACCGGCACCGGCCCGAGCGTGCCGTGGCGCGAGCCGCGGTGCGCGTGCCCGTGCAGCACGAGGTCGGGGCGGTGCGCGCCGATCGGCGCCGCGAGCCGCGACGAGCCGAGGAACGCCCAGATCGTCTCCGGCTCGCCCACGAGCGTCTCCGGGATCGGTGCGTAGTGGAGGAGCACGATCCGCCGGTGGCATCCCGCGACCTGCTCGAGGCCGGCCGCGAGCGCCTCCACCTCGCGCGACGTCTCCCGGTACACCTCGCGCAGCAGGGGCTCGCCGAAGTCGGGCAGCTCTGCGCCCGGGAACCCTCCGACGAATCCCTTCACGCCGACGATCCCGACCTCGAGCCCCTTGAGCTCCAGGATCGCGACCTCGCGGACGAGCACCTGCACCCCCGCCTCCTCGAGCAGCGCCTCGACCTCGCCGCAGCGGTTCGAGTGGTGGTCGTGGTTGCCGAGGACGGCGAAGATCGGCACGTCGAGGCCGCGGCACGCGTCGGCGAGCACGGCCGCCTGGTCCGGCTCGCCGTGCGTCGTGAGGTCGCCCGCGAGCAGGATCAGGTCGGCCTCGGCGGCAGCTTTCGCGAACGACGCCGCGACGTGAGCGCGGAGCGGCTCGGAGCAGTGGATGTCGCCAGCGGCGGCAATGCGGAGCGTCTCCGGCACCCTTGGCATCTACCACCGCGGCGATGCTTCACAAACGGTCGCACGGGTAGGACGGCGCGGCCGGTGCCGTACACGCCGCCTCAGAACTTCCCCGACCTGATCGACGCGATGAAGGTGGCGTCGGCTGCGCTGCGCGACGCAGACGTGCCGCACCTGCTCGGCGGCGGCCTCGCCGCGTGGGCGCGCGGCGGGCCTCCCACCGAGCACGACGTGGACTTCTTCGTGCGCCCCGAGGACGCGGAGCGCGCGCTCGACGCCCTCGTCGACGCCGGCCTGAGGCCGGAGCGCCCGCCCGAGGGATGGCTGCTGAAGGCGTGGCACGGGGAGACGCTCGTCGACCTCATCTTCCACCCGGCCGGCGGGCCGATCGGCGACGAGCACTTCGAGCGAGCCGCCTTTATCGAGGTGATGGCGCAGCCGCTCCACGTCGCCGCGCTCGACGACGTGATGGCGACGAAGCTGCTCTCGATCACCGAGCAGAGCCCGGACTTCTCGTCGGTGCTCGAGTTCGCGCGTTCGCTGCGCGAGCAGATCGACTGGGAGTTCGTGCGCGAGCGGACGTCGTCGTCGCCGTTCGCGTGCGCGTTCTTCACGCTGGTCGAGCAGCTCGGGATCGTGGCGCCGAGCGCGCCGGCCACGCCCTAGAAGTAGAACGTCCGCCAGGCCTCCCACCACGTGGGGGCGGTGACGGAGATCGTGCGGTCGTCGACGCGCTCGACACCGGCGCGGAAGCGGAGGTCGTCGGCCGCCTTCGTGTGCTTGAACTCGACGCGGATCTCGACGGGGCTCTCGAGCTTCCACGGCGGCACGGTGCCGAGGTCGGAGAGCGCCTCTCGCGCGCCGGCCTCGATCAGCTCCCGCGCCCGCTTCGGCGGGATCTGCCGCGCCGAGTTCGCGCCGATCCCGCGCTTGACGGCCACCGTCGTGAGGCCCTCGCCGAGCAGCGCGGTTCCCTCCGCGCAGGCCGCGTCGTCGCCGGTGACGAGGAGGATCGGGCAGTCCCACGTGCCGCAGAGCGCCGCGTGGATCCCGGTCTCGCCCACGACGATCCCGTTGAACCAGAGGTTCTGGTAGTCGCGACCGGAGACGGTGTGGTTCATGCCGCCGCGCCGCGTCCCGGCCATCGCGTGCATGCCGACGAGGAGAGCCGCATCGCAACCTTCCTCGAGGAACTCGGTGTACTCCGTCCAGTTGTCCTGGACGACGAACTCGCAGTCGGGGTCGAGGAGCTCCGGGACGAGCGAGTTGAACGAGAACTCCGCGCCCGCGCCGTGGCAGTCCATCACGACGACCTCCTTCGCGCCGGCGGCCTTCGCGCCCCGCACGGCGGCGTTGATCTCCTCGGTGTAGAGCTTCCGGCCCTCGTCGTACAGCGGCGCGCCGCCGGCGGTCTGGGCCGCGCGCGCGATCCCGGCGACGCCCTCCATGTCGCTGATGATGTGGACGCGCACGGCGCTAGCCTAGGCGACTTGGACACCGGTCTCAGCGGCAAGGGCGTTCTCGTCACCGGCGCGTCGGGCGGCATCGGCGCGGCCTGCGCGCGCGCATTCGCGGCGGAGGGCGCGCGGGTCGCGATCCACTACCACCGCGGCGAGGAGCGGGCTCGGGCAGTCGCTGCGGAGCTCGCCGGCGCGCCCGTGCTCGCCGCGGACCTGACCGACGAGCACGAGGTCGACCGACTCTTCGCGGAGGCGCGGGACTCGCTCGGCCGGATCGACGTCTGCGCGGCGGTCGCGGGCGTCTGGCCCTCGGCCGACGAGCCCGTGTGGGAGCTCTCGCTCGAGCGCTGGGAGGCGACGCTGCGCCAGAACCTCACCTCCGCCTTCCTCACCGCGCGCGGCTTCCTGCGCGAGGTCGAGCGGAACGGCCACGGCTCGCTCGTCCTCGTCGGGTCGACGGCAGGCATCGTCGGCGAGGCCGGCCACGCCGACTACGCGGCTGCGAAGAGCGGGATCCTCGGCGGGCTGCTCCTGAGCCTCAAGAACGAGATCGTGCGGATCGCACCGCGCGGGCGTGTGAACGCGGTCGCGCCGGGGTGGACGGAGTCGCCGATGACCCGCGGCCACGTCGACCCCGAGGCGGTGCGGCGGATCTCGCGCACGATGGCGCTGCGGAAGGTGGCGCAGCCCGACGACGTGGCGCGCCAGGTCGTCGTCCTCGCCTCCGACGAGCTGTCGGGCCACGTGACGGGTCAGGTCGTCGTCGTGGCCGGCGGGATGGAAGGCCGCGTCGTCCACGACGACGTTCCGTAGGAGAACGAGAAGCGGCGGCCGTCGGGCCGCCGCTCACAACTCGCCGCGCCGCAGGATGATTGCCGTCAGTCCCGGACCCGAGAGTCGCAGTCCGTATCGGCGGCGCCGGCGGAATGCTTGAGCGTTCGCGGAATGAGAGAGGGCCCCCGCCGCCGTGGGGGCCCTCCTGTCTGGCTCTCGTGAGAGCCGGTTCGCTCCTCCGTGCTGCCCGCCGCCCGGGCGCTCGGAAGATGTCCTGAGTATCGGGCCGCTCCACGCGGCGGGAATCACCCGTCCGCGGTTGACTCGTCCCTCGTTCGGAGTTGACGCCGCGGCTTCACCGCACGCACTACAGTCAGCCGCGTGTCGAGCCGCCTTCTGGAGCGCCTCCACTCGGGGACGCCGCTCGTCGGCGACGGCGGCATGGGCGCCCTCATCGGCGGCGCCGTCCCGCGCCTCCGCTGCCCGGAGGAGGCGAACCTGCGCGCCCCGGAGAGCGTCGTCGCGCTGCACGCGAGCTTCATCCGGGCAGGCGCCGACCTGATCGAGACGAACACCTTCGGCGCGAACCGCCGCAAGCTCGCCGGCTTCTACCTCGAGGACGAGTTCGAGCGGATCAACTCGACGGGCGTCCGCCTCGCGCGCGAGGCGCGCGAGGTCGCCGGCCGCGAGGTCTTCATCGCCGGGGCGATCGGTCCCCTCGGCGACTCCGAGCTCTTCGATCCCGCCGACGCCGGGCCGCTCTACGCCGAGCAGGCGCAGGTGCTGGAGGGTCGCGGCGTCGACCTGTTCGTGCTGGAGACGTTCTACGACCTCGAGGAGCTGGTCGCCGCGATCGAGGCGGTGCGCGAGGTGTCGCAGCTGCCGATCGTCGCGCTGATGACCTTCGACGCCGACGGGCAGACCCTCGGCGGCGTCTCCGCGGCAGACGCGGCCGAGCGCCTTGCGACGCTCGAGCTCGCCGCCGTCGGGGCGAACCACAGCGCCGGTCCGGCAGCCGCGCTGAACGCGCTCTCGGCGATGCGGCGCGACGGGCTCGTGCTCGCCGCGCTCCCGAACGTCGGCCTCGCGAGCCTCGCCGGGTCTCGTGTCGTCTTCCCGCACGCGACGCCCGACTACTTCGGCGAGTTCGCGGCGCAGGCACGGCGGCTCGGCGCCGGCCTGATCGGAGGCTGCTGCGGGACGACGCCCGCACAGATCGCCGCGATCCGCGCCGCGGTCGACGAGGATCGCGCGCCGTCGCTTCCGTTCGTGGCGCGCGAGCGCGAGCTCCAGGAGTCGGTCCTCGCGGCCGCCGAGGAGACGGCGCTCGCGCGGATGCTCCGCGAGGGCGAGTTCGTGGTCTCGGTGCAGCTCGACCCCCCGCTCGGCGCGAACAACGAGGCGCTCCTCGAGGTCTCACGCGTGCTGAAGGAGACGGGCAAGGCGCACCTCGTCGACGTCAACGACAATCCGCGCGCCCGCGCCCGGATGAGCGGCGTGATGGCGTCGGTCGCGATCCAGCGGGCGGTGGGACTCGAGACGATCCCGCACCTGACGCCGCGGGACATGGGCGTGGCGGGGCTCGAGTCGCTCCTGCTCGGCGCCCACGCCGAGGGGGTACGCAACGTCCTCGCCGTGACCGGCGACCCGCCGGAGGAGGGCGACTACCCGGGCGCGCGCGGCGTGTACGAGGTCGACTCGATCGGGCTCACACGACTCATCTCCGGTCTCAACCGCGGCGAGGACTGGCACGGTCGCGCG
This sequence comes from Gaiellaceae bacterium, assembly GCA_035553355.1. Lineage (GTDB taxonomy): Bacteria > Actinomycetota > Thermoleophilia > Gaiellales > Gaiellaceae > Gaiellasilicea. The sequence goes on from DATMJW010000189.1 coordinate 23,697, forward strand.
ATCGACGCGCCGACGTCGTTCTTCACCGGCGTCGCCGTGAACCCGTCCGCGGACGACGTGGAGGAGGAGCTCGCGCGGTTCGAGCTGAAGCTGCACGCGGGCGCGCAGTTCGCGATGACGCAGGTGCTCTACGACCTCACGTACCTCGACAGCTTCCTGGCGCACTTCGGCGGGCGCTCGCCGATCCCGCTCCTCGTCGGCATCTGGCCGTTGCGCAGCCACCAGCTCGCGGTGCGCGTGCACAACGAGGTTCCGGGGATGATCGTCCCCGACGTCGTGCAGGAGCGGCTGCGCGACGCAGGCCCGAACGCGCGCGAGGTCGGGCTCGAGATCGCGCGGGAGCTGCTCGCGGAGGCGCGCGAGAAGGCGGCCGGCGTCTACGTGGTCGCGCCGTTCAAGCAGCCGCTGGGCGTGCTCGACCTGCTCGACTAGCCGACGCAGGGTCCCGTGGAGACGGCGCGCGTGCCGGCGCCGGCGAGGGCGGCGCGCACGATCGACGTCGGCACGCCGTACCCCGACTCGTCGCCGACGCGCGCGGCGAAGACCGTCGTCTGCACACGTCCCTGGCCGTCGACGGCGGGGCCGCCGGAGTTGCCCTGTCGTACGCGCCCGCGCAGCGTGGTGATCGAGCGGCGGATCGGACCGCGGCCGTAGGCGTCCTCCGTCAGGACGCTGCCGGTCTGGCCGATGCGGCCCGGCGTCGCCGTGAACGGGCCGCTGCCGGGGTAGCCCAGGATCGCGACGGCGGCTCCCTGTGTCGGCTCGGCGAGCTGCAGCGGTGTCCCTTCGAGCCCGGGCACGCGCAGGACGGCGACGTCGTTGCGCGGGTCGAAGGCGACGACGCGCGCGTCGAGCCGGGGCCCGTCGCCGCGGTCGACGCGGGGGGAGTCGACGCCTGCCACGACGTGCGCGTTCGTGACGACGACCTCCGGCGAGGCGATCCAGCCGGAGCCGCCGATCCCGAGCCCGCACGCGATCCCGGTGACGCGGACGACGCTCGGACGCGCCGCCCGCACGCCCGGGCCGCGCAGCAGGGCGGGGTCCGGCGCGTCGACGTTCGGTTGCGGCCCTGCGATCCGTCGGAACGGGTCGACCCGCTCCAGCGCGTCGAGGAGCCGCTCCGGTGGCACGCGCGCGTTGAGCTCCCGCAGCACCTGCGACCGCTGGACCTCCTCCCGCAGCTGCGTCTGCCCCGGCACGTAGAGCGCCGCCGCGCCGAGCACCCACACGAACGCAGCGCCCAT
>DATMJW010000190.1:0-16273 GCA_035553355.1 Gaiellaceae bacterium
GGCGCGACGGACATCCTCATCACCTACACGTACAAGCTCGCGTTCGAGGCGGGCAAGGGGAACGACTTCGGCCTCGCCGCCGCCGTCTCGATCTTCATCTTCGTCATCGTCGCGGCGATCTCCGGGATCGCGTTCAAGCGCACGGGCTCGCTGGAGAACATCCGATGACCGCGGTCGACCCGGCACTCGAGCGGGCGGAGCCGGTGGCGCGCGCGCGCCGCTCGCTGCCCCGGCCGAGCCTGCGCGGCGACTGGTGGCGCCACCTGATCGCGATCGTCGCGTGCCTCGTCGCGCTCTTCCCGGTCGCATACGTGGCGTCGGCTGCGTTCAACGCGGACCAGTCGCTCGGCGGCGCGAGCCTCGTCCCGCGGAGCGTCACGCTCGACAACTTCCGCGAGCTGCTCTCGCCCGACCCGGCGAAGAGCCAGCTCCAGTCGTCCACCTCGCACTACACGCGCTGGCTCACGAACTCGCTGATCGTGTCGCTCACGACGGCGGTGCTGACGGTGCTGCTCGGCGCGCTCGCCGCCTACGCGTTCAGCCGCTTCCGCTTCCGGGGCCGGCGCCTCGGCCTCCTCTTCCTGCTCCTGATCCAGATGTTCCCGCAGCTGCTCGCGCTCGTCGCGATCTACCTGATCCTGCTCCGGACGGGGACCGTCTTCCCGTTCATGGGCCTCGACACGAAGACGGGGCTGATCCTCGTCTACCTCGGCGGCGTCATGGGCGTGAACACGTGGCTGCTGAAAGGCTTCTTCGACACGATCCCGGCCGAGCTCGACGAGTCGGCACGCGTCGACGGCGCCACACCCGCGCAGGTCTTCTGGGGCGTCGTCCTCCCGCTCGCGCTCCCGATCCTGGCGGTGATCGGGATCCTCTCCTTCGTCGGGACGTTCAACGAGTTCGTGCTCGCGAGCGCGCTCCTGCAGTCGAACGAGAACTTCACCCTGCCGCTCGGCCTCCGCGGCTACATCGACAAGCAGTACGCCGAGCACTGGGGCCCGTTCGCCGCGGGCGTCCTCCTCGCGGGCGTGCCGATCATGGTCATCTTCATGTCGCTGCAGCGCTTCATCGTCAGCGGCCTCACGCAGGGCTCGGTCAAGGGGTGACCGTCTCGACGCACCGCGCGTCGACCCTGCTCGACGCGCCGCACCACGACGGCTCCAACGTGCTCGAGCGGCCGGACGAGCTCGGCGGCGAGGCGACGGTGCGCCTGCGCGTGCCGCGGGCGACGAAGGTCGACGCGGTCGTGCTGCGTGCGCTCTCGGACGGCGAGCCGCGGAACGTCGTCGCGGTCGTCGACGAGGAGACGGAGACGGAGACGTGGTGGCGCGCGAGCTTCCCGGTGCGGAACCCGGCGACGCGGTACCGGTGGCTCCTCTCCGGCGGCGACGTCGGCTACGGCTGGCTCAACGGCCTCGGGTTGCAGCGCCACGACGTCGCCGACGCGGACGACTTCGTGCTCTCGGTCGGGGCCACGGCGCCGGAGTGGCACCTCGACTCGGTCGTCTACGAGATCTTCCCCGACCGGTTCGCGTCGAGCGGCCTCGAGGTCGAGCGGCCCGAATGGGCGCAACCGAAGGAGTGGGGGACTCGGCCGACCGGGCGTGGCGTCGCGAACCAGTACGACCTCTACGGCGGCGACCTGCGCGGGATCGAGCAGCGGCTCCCGTACCTGGAGAGCCTCGGCGTCGGCGCGATCTACCTGACGCCGTTCTTCCCGGCCGTGAGCACGCACCGCTACAACGCGAGCACCTTCGACCGTGTCGATCCGCTGCTCGGCGGCGACGAGGCGCTCGCGTCGCTCCTGCGCGCGGCGCACGACCGCGGCATCCGCGTCCTCGGCGACCTGACGACGAACCACACCGGCGACACGCACGAGTGGTTCCCGGAGCGGCGGGACTTCTACTTCTTCGACGACTCGCTCCTCCACGGCTACGAGGCGTGGTTCAACGTGCCGACGCTGCCGAAGCTCGACTGGGGCTCGCCCGCGCTCCGCGCCGAGATGAAGCGGGTCGCGCGGAAGTGGCTCGACCTCGGCCTCGACGGGTGGCGCATCGACGTCGCGAACATGACGGGCCGCCGCGGCGGCGACGACCACTTCGCCGCGGCCGCCGCGACGATGCGCGAGGCCTCCGCAGGCAAGCTCCTCGTCGCCGAGCACGGCTACGACTGGCGTGGCGACGTCGGCCCGGCCGGGTGGCACGGTGCGATGAACTACAGCGGCTTCCTCCGCCCTGTGTGCGGGTGGCTGCGCCGCGACGACCTCTCGGAGGAGCTCCGCCGGAGCTTCTGGGGGATGCCCGTCGGGCTGCCCGAGCTCGAGGGCGGGCGTGCGGCCGCGACGATGGACGTCTTCCGCGCCGGCGTCGCCTGGGACGGCGTCCTTCACTCCTGGCAGCTCCTCGACAGCCACGACACGGCGCGCTTCCGCAGCGTCGTCGGCACGCGTGCGCGCCACGTCGTCGGCGTCGGCCTCCAGATGACGACCCCTGGCGTCCCGATGGTGTTCGCCGGCGACGAGCTCGGCCTCGAGGGCGACTGGGGCGAGGACGCCCGGCGGACGATGCCGTGGGACGCGGAGGACACCTGGGACCGCCCGCTGCTCGACGAGTACCGACGCCTGATCGCGCTCCGGCGGTCGTCGCCCGCGCTCGCGCGCGGCGGGATGCGCTGGGCGCACGTGGGCGCGGACGCGCTCGCCTACCTGCGCGAGGGCGGCGGCGAGCGGCTGCTCTGCCTCGCGGCGCGCGCGCCGCATGAACCGATCCGGCTGCCGCTCGCGGCGCTCGGCGCGCAGGAGCTCGAGCCCGTCGTGGGCGGTGACGCCGTCGTCACCGGAGGCGACGCCGTCCTCCCGGGCGACGGCCCCGCATTCCACGTCTGGAGGCTCACGTGACCCGAACCCGAGAGAGGAGCGACCGTGGCTGAGGTCGTCTACGCGAACGTCGACAAGGTGTACGACAACGGCGTCCACGCCGTGCAGGACCTGAACCTCGACATCGCCGACGGCGAGTTCCTCGTGCTCGTCGGCCCCTCCGGCTGCGGCAAGACGACGGCGCTCCGCATGGCCGCGGGTCTCGAGGAGATCTCCGACGGCGACCTCTCGATCGGCGGCCGCGTCGTCAACGAGCTCTCGCCGAAGGAGCGCGACGTCGCGATGGTCTTCCAGAACTACGCGCTCTACCCGCACCTGTCCGTGGCCGACAACATCGCGTTCGGGCTGCGGCTGCGGAAGACGCCGAAGAGCGTCGTCGAGGAGCGGGTGAAGTGGGCGGCGCGGTTGCTCGACCTGACGCCGTACCTCGACCGGCGGCCGAAGCAGCTCTCGGGCGGGCAGCGGCAGCGCGTGGCGATGGGCCGCGCGATCGTGCGGCAGCCGCAGGTCTTCCTCATGGACGAGCCTCTCTCGAACCTCGACGCGAAGCTGCGCGTGCAGATGCGGTCCGACATCGCGAAGCTGCAGCGCGACCTCGGCACGACGACGATCTACGTCACGCACGACCAGGTCGAGGCGATGACGATGGGCGACCGCGTGGCGGTGATGAGCGGCGGCGTCCTGCAGCAGGTCGACACGCCCCAGAACCTCTTCGACCACCCGGCCAACCTCTTCGTCGCCGGCTTCATCGGCACGCCGCCGATGAACCTGATCGAGGCGGACGTGGTCGTCGCCGGCGACGACGTCAGCGTCCGGATCGGCGGGCAGGAGCTTCCGCTCGACGCGCGGGCGCTGAAGCGGTATCCCGGCCTCCGCGGCCACGGCGGCCGGCGTGCGGTCGTCGGCGCGCGTGCCGGCGACCTCCACCTCGCGAGCGACCGCCCGGACCTGCCGACCGTGACCGCGCACCTCGAGCTCGTCGAGGCGCTCGGGACGGAGTGGCTCGCGCACTTCCGGATCGCCGCGATGGCGATCAGCGCCGTCGGCGGCGACGAGGACGAGGAGCGGATGGAGGCGGAGGGGGTGACGGCGGCGCGGCCGAACCTCGTCGTCTCGGTGCCTGCGGAGTCGGCGTACGGCCTCCAGGTCGCGACCGACGTCCCCCTCGCGGTCGACACGTCGAAGCTGCACGCGTTCGACGCGGAGACGGGTGCGCCGCTCCGCTAGCGCGGTCACGCTCGTCGCAGCGGTCGCGCTCCTCGCGGCGGGCGCGGCCGCAGCGCGCCCCGACGGGGAGCTTGTGTTGAAACAACACAAAGTCGAGCCGCCGGCCGGAGCCGCGCTCGCCGCGCTCGCGGAGCCGCCGGCACGGCCGCCGCTCGCGTCGGAGCGGATCTACTTCGTGCTCCCCGACCGGTACGCGAACGGGAACCCGGCGAACGACCGCGGCGGCCTCACCGGGCCGCGCCGCGTGACCGGGTACGACCCGACCGACATCGGCTGGTTCCACGGTGGCGACCTCGCCGGCCTCACCGGCGACTGCGCCGACCCGCGCCACGGGCTCGCGCGGATCCGCGACCTCGGCTTCACCGCCGTCTGGATCACGCCGCCCTACGGTCAGCAGGCGGTGCAGGGCGACAGCGCCGCCTACCACGGCTACTGGATCACGGACTTCACCTCCGTCGACCCGCACCTGGGAACGGCCGCGGAGTTCGGCGCGTTCGTCGAGTGCGCGCACCGGCTCGGCCTCAAGGTCTTCCTCGACGTCGTCGTCAACCACACGGCCGACGTGATCCTCCCGTCCGGCTCGGGCTACTCCGACGTGCCCTACCGCGACTGCCGCGGCCGCCGCTTCGATCCCGCCCGCTACGCGACGGCGAAGACGTTCCCGTGTCTCCGGGCGGGGACGATGCCGCGCGTGCCCGTGCTGCTGGCCGCGGACCGGAACGCGAAGAAGCCCGCGTGGCTGAACGATCCGCTCCGCTACCACAACCGCGGCGACATCACGTGGGACTCGTGCAGCCCGCTCTGCTTCGAGCAGGGCGACTTCTTCGGCCTCGACGACCTCTTCACCGAGCAGCCGCGCGTCGTCGAGGGGCTCGCAGAGATCTACGCGCAGTGGATCCGCCGCTACAAGGTCGACGGCTTCCGCATCGACACGGCGAAGCACGTGAACGCCGCGTTCTTCCGGCTGTGGGTGCCGAAGGTGCTCGCCGCGGCGCGTGCGGCCGGCGTCCCGCACTTCCAGCTCTTCGGGGAGGTCTTCGTCAACGACGCGATCGAGCTGTCGGGGTTCGTCCGCGACCGCGGGCTGCCGAACGTGCTCGACTTCCCGCTGCAGGACGCGCTGGTGCGCTTCTCGTCCGGCACCGCGGGGGCGCTCGGGATCGCGGCGCGCCTGCACGACGACGACTACTTCCGGCTCCCGAACGGTGTCGCGCCGACGCCCGCGACCTTCCTCGGGAACCACGACATCGGCCGCATCGGGCACCTCCTCGCGGGCCAGTCGGGTGCGCGAGGCCAGCAACTGCTGCAGCGGACGCTCCTCGCGCACAGTCTCCTCCTGCTCCTCCGCGGGGCGCCGGTCGGGTACTACGGCGACGAGGTCGGGATCATCGGGCGGGGCGGCGACAAGCAGGCGCGGCAGGATCTCTTCCCGACGCAGGTCTCCGAGTGGCGCTCGGAGGACCGGATCGGGAGCCCGCCGATCGGGACCGGCTCCTCCTTCGACCGTCGCGGGCACCCGATCGCCGCGCGGCTGAAGGTGCTCGCCGCCCTTCGTGAGGCGAATCCGGCGCTGTGGCGCGGGGCGTCGATCGTGCGCCACGCGGCGCGCGGCGTCTTCGTCGTCAGCCGGATCGACGCCGCCGAGCGGCAGGAGCTCGTCGCCGCGTTCAATGCCGGCACGGCGCCGTCCTCGGTCGCCTTCGCGACCTCCACGCCCGCGAGCGGATGGGCCGACCTGCTCGGTGCGACCCCGCCGGTGACGTCGGACGCCGCCGGCCGGCTCTCGGTGACGGTGCCGCCGCTCTCGGCCGTCCTCCTCCGCGCCGCCGAGCAGGTCCCGGCGCGTCCCGTGGCGGCGCCGCGCGTCCGCGCCGAGCCGGACGACCTCTCCGACCTCGTGCGCCTGACGGCGACGGGGGCCGGGGCTGCCGCGAGCGTCTCCTTCGCCGTTCGCCGCGCGAGTGGGCCGTGGCAGCGCGTGGGGATCGACGACTCGCCGCCGTACCGCGTCTTCCTCGACCCGCGGCGCTACCGGCGAGGGGAGCGGATCGCGGTGGTCGCCGTGGCGCGGGCGCTCGACGGCACGACGGCCGTCTCACCCGTCGCGATCGCCGCTCCTCGGCGCTAGCTCTCGAGCCCGGCCTCGCGCAGCGGGCGGCGCGCCCACGCGAACCGTTCGCGGTACCAGCCGTCGAACGGGTGCAGCGTCGTCCCGTACCGCGACGAGTGCACGAACCAGCCGCCGCCGAGGTAGATCCCTGCATGGCCGACCTGCGTCGGCTTCGACTTCGGCCCCGCGTCGCCCTGGAAGATGAGGTCGCCGGGCTGGAGGCTCTCCGGCTTGCGGATCCGCTTCGCCGGGGCGACCTCGGCCGAGAGCTCGAACGTGGTGCGGCCGCGGAGGACGGTGGCGAGGGCGGAGGCACCGGCGAACGGCTCCAGCTTGAACACCCGCCAGACGAAGCCCGAGCAGTCGAACCCCGCGGGCACGGCCTTCCCGAACAGGAGCTGCGGCCGCTCGGAGGTGCCGCCCCACACGTACGGGAAGCCGACGAAGGAGACGGCGCGGCGGAGCACCTGCCGCTGGAGCTCCGTCAGCTCCGGGAGCTGGAACTCGACCGTCCGTGCCCGCACCCATTCGACGTGCCACGGCGAGAGCTTCAGCACCTGCGCGAGCGAGTAGGCGGCCTCCGCGCGCGTCGCGGGGTCGTTCAGCCCGAGCTCGAGCGCGTCCTGGGCGGCGGGGTGGTTGTAGCGGAGCCCGAGGAGCCGGGCGACGACCTCCGTCCCGGTGCCGGCGCGCGGCGCGAGGTCGGCGGCGCGAAGCTGCGTCGTCACCGCACGCGCCGCGCCGCCGAGGTCGAGGAAGCCGACGAGAGCGGCGTCGAGCTCGCGGATCGTCACCGCGCGCTCGGGAGCCGCGGCGCGGTAGCGGCTCGGCGCGGCGTCGTCGCGACGGAGCGCGAGCGCCGCGAGCGCGTCCGCGAGCGCGCGCTGCGTGAGGGGGGCGTCCGGCTCGAACGACGCGACGTCGTCCGCGAGCAGGCCGGCGGCGACGACGGCCTGGATCTGCGCATGCGCCCACGACTTCTTGGGCGCCGCAGGCGACGCGGGCGGGGCGGGAGCCGCGAGCGCAGGAGCCGCGGCGAGCGCGAGCGCGGCGGCGGCCGCAGCGGTGGAGGCGCGGACGTTCACGCTGCACCTATCGGCAGCGGCGCTTTCACCCTTGAAAGCGAGAGACGCCCGGCCGCGCCGCGGTGCGGCACGATCGTCCCCATGGGGTTCCTCCCGGTGCCGCACCCGTACTCGTTCGAGCTCTCGACCGGCCGCTTCCGCGCGTTCGGGCTCGACCGCGCGAACGTGTGGCACGACGGCGCGCTCCACCGCTGGCTCGGCGGGCGGGAGGTGCGGCTCTCCGCGGCGCCGGGAGGCGTGGAGCTCGAGCCCTGCGACGCGGCGGTCGAGGCCGACGCGCGCCACTTCCTCGGCCTCGCCTTCGACCTCGCGGCGTTCGAGGCGGCGGCCGCGGCGGATCCCGTCCTTGCACGCCTCGTCCGCGCGCTCGAGGGGTTCCGGCCGTCGCTCGTCCCCGACCCGTTCGAGGCGCTCGTGACGTCGATCACCGCACAGCAGGTCTCGCTCCAGTCGGCGTTCGCGATCCGCAGCCGCTTCGTCGAGCGCTACGGCGCACGCGGGCGGGTCGCGTACGCCTTCCCGACCCGCGCGCGGGTCGCGGCCGCGCACGAGGACGAGCTCGTCGCGCTCGGCTTCTCGCGCCGGAAGGCCGAGTACGTGGTGGGGCTCGCGCGCGCGGAGCTCGATCTCGACGGCCTGCGCGAGCTCCCGGACGAGGAGGTGAAGGCGCGGCTCGTCGCGCTCCGCGGCCTCGGCGAGTGGACCGCCGACTGGTTCCTCGCGCGCCACCTGGCGCGGCCGCACGCGTGGCCGGCCGGAGACCTCGCGCTCCGGAAGGCCGTCCGTGTTTTCTATGGTGAGGCCGAGGACGTCCACGCCGCCGGAGCCCGCTTGCACCCGTTCCAGAACCTCGCCGCCCACTACCTCCTGACCGGGCTTCTCGCCGCGCCTCCCGCGCCTGCGTGAACGTCCGCCGCGCCACCGAGGCCGATCTCGCGGCGATCGAGGCGCTCTGGCGCGCCTTCGAGGCGGAGGTGCCGCCGCCTGCGCACCAGGACGTCGACCTCGCCGAGGAGCTGCGCGAGATCGCGGCGATCGTCCGCGGCGAGCTCGCCTTCGTCGCCGAGCGGGACGGCGGCGTCGTCGGGTTCGCTCTCGCACGGCGGAGAGGCGCCCGCGTCGGGCACCTGACGGACCTCTACGTCACGCCGGACGCGCGGCGCGCCGGAACGGCCGCAGCACTCGTCGGCGCCGTCGCGGAGGCCCTCGTCGCCGACGGCGCCGAGCAGCTCACGCTCGAGGTCCAGGCCGGGAACGGCGTCGCGCGCGGCGTCTACGCGCGCTGGGGCTTCCGCGAGAGCCTGCTCGAGCTCGTCGCGCCGCTCGACGCGCTGCGCGAGCGGCTCGCGCAGCGACCGTCCGGCCGCACGTTCGGGTCGATCCACATCCAGAGCGACGACCTGCCGGGCATCGAGCGCGCGGTGCGGCAGTTCGTGCCGCGCCTGCCGGGCGGGTCGCGTGGAAGCGTCGTGGCGCCGCCGCGGAACGGCTGGATCGCCGTGTACGACGACGTCTGCGAGCGCGACCCGCGGCAGCTGCGGCGGCTCGCGCAGGAGCTCGGGGAGCGGACCGGCGCGCCGGTCCTCGCACTGGGGGTCGAGGAGGGGGCGGTCACGCGGTACATCCTCTTCGAGGGCGGCCGCCTCGTCGACGAGTACCTCTCGATCCAGGAGTACTACGGGCCCCTGCCGCCCGGTGACGTGGTCGCCCTCGCCGCGAACCCACGCGTCGTGGCGCGGCTCACCGGCGCCGATCCGGCCGCAGTGCGGGCCGCGGCCGTCCACGGCGCCTCGCCCGCCGAGCTGCCGCCAGCGGAGGACGTGCTCGCCGCGATCGCGTCCGCGATCGGGGTCGAGGGCGCGGACCACGGCTGGAGCGACGCGCCCGCGATCCCAGGAGCCGTGGCGGTGGGCCGGTGACGCCCGTGGACGAGGTCGAGTACGAGGAGCTCGCCGCGCGCCTCGGCGAGGACGGCTTGACGATCCTCGACGTGCGCTCGCCGGCCGAGTACGCCGGCGATGCGGGTGCCGCGTGCGACCCGCGACAGGGGCACGTCCCGGGCGCGGTCAACCTCGACGTGCAGGAGCTCGTGGCTCTCTCGCCCGAGGAGCTGCACGAGCGGCTCGGGCCGCCGCCGGGAACCGGTGTCGTCGCCTACTGCCACTCGGGCTCGCGCTCGGCGCTCGCCGTCGAGGTGCTGCGAGCGCACGGGTACGAGGCGCGGAACTACGCGGGTTCGTGGCACGAGTGGTCGCGCCGGCACCCGGAATGACGAAGGCCGGGGGTGACGTGCCCCCGGCCTTCGCTCGACTCCCTGCTCGCGGCGGCTAGCGCGCCGGGACGCGGACGAGGATCGTCCGGCTCCGGATCATGTAGCCCGCCCGCGTCGTCTGGATGCACTGCACGTTCGGGTGGAAGTTGGCAGCGCAGCCGGCGCGGCCCTGGATCTGGTTCGGGACGAACGCCCGCACCTGGAAGTAGAAGCTCTGCCGCGCGGTCACCCGGCGGATCGTGTGGAGCTTCGTGAAGTTGCCGGCGCCGACCTTGATCTTGTAGGCCTGTGCGCTGCGGCTGGACGCCTGCACCTTCTGCGCCCCGCGGAAGAGGCTGACCGTCGGCCGGTCGAGTGCCGGCGTCGTGACGATCCCCGTGAAGCGGAACGTCGCGAAGCCCCGCGTCATCCGGACGCGGACCGCGGGACGGAGGCTCACGACGCGCGGGTAGTTGAGCACCGACTGCAACTCGACGGTGCCCGCGCTGTTCGCACGGCCGCTGCGCGGCGTGAACGGGGTCGCGAGCGTGCTCCAGCGGATCTGCCCCTTCTGCGGCGAGGTGAAGATGCGGATCAGGTTGAGGCTGAACTCGCGCACCTTCAGCCCGAGCGGCGCGCGGTTCGCGTCGCTCGCTGCGACGTCCGGAGCCTGGAAGCACGTGGTGATCGTCGCGTCGGCGTCGAACGCCGTCGCCGCCGACAGCCGGTCGACGTAGATCGGCAGGTCGTACGTGATGTCGCCGCCCGCGTCACGCAGGCGCGCGACGAAGTACGCCGAATGCGTCGCCGTGCCGGTGCAGGCGAGCGCGTGGGCCGCGATCGACTGCGACTGGCCGTTCCGCGTGAACGTGGCCGTCGGCGCCACGACCTCGACCACGCCCGAGAGGACGAGGTTCTGGTTGTTCCGGTCGCCGAGGTTCGTGCGGAGGATCGCGGTGCCGGTCTGCGTGCCCACGGGGCGCGCTGCGAGGTTGAGCCGGTACGCCACGGGGACGAAGTGCGTCACCTTGGCGACCGGGTCCTCGGCCGTGCTCTGCGTGTAGAGCAGGTCGACGCGGTTCGGCTGCGCCGGCTGGCTCGCGAAGAGGCGTGGAGACGAGAACGCGGCGAAGGCCGTGCTCGAGAGTGTCAGCGCGCAGACGCCGACGATCCCCAGCACGACCAGGCGAAGAGTCCTGGGCATGAATTTTCCCCCGATTCCATGGTTCGGTTGACCTACGGCAGATACAACGGAGAAACCGCCGCAGTGGTTACGGGCGCAATGCGACGACGTCCGCGAAGCGCCGCGAGAGCGCCCGGCCGAAGCCGTTCCACGTGCCGATGCGGCGCCGCACCTCGGCACGGAACGCCGCGGGATCCGCGACGTCGGCAGGCTCCTCCTCGAGCCAGCGCACGACCTGCTCCTCCGTCACCTCCGCGTGGAACTGGATGCCCCACGCCGAGCCGAGCCGGAAGGCCTGCGTGCACGCACCGCTGCGGGCGAGCTCGACCGCGCCTTCCGGCAGCGCGTAGGTGTAGTGGTGCCACTCGAACGCGTCGAACCGCTGCGGGACGTCGCGGAAGAGCGGGTCGGCGGCAGCGGGTTCGGTCAGCTCCACCGGGTACCAGCCGATCTCCGGCTCCGGCGCCCGCGACACCGACGCGCCGGCGGCGCGCGCGAGCATCTGGGCGCCGAGACAGACACCGAGCACCGGCACCTCCCGCTCGAGCGCGTCCACGAGGAACGCCTGCTCGCGCGCGAGCCACGGGTGCTTCGCGTCCTCGTCGGGGTGCATCCCCCCGCCGAGCACGAGCAGCGCGTCGTGCCGGGGCGGGTGGCCGTCGAACGGGGCGGCCCACTCCTCGAGCTCGTGCCCCGCCTCCCGGATCGTGTCGGCGAAGACGCCGGGGCCGACGGACGGCCCGTGGGTCAGCGCGAGCACCTTCACGGGCGGAAGCGTACGCGGCCGCTCGTATGATCAGGCGATGGACTCGCGCCCGATCGGCGTCTTCGACTCCGGCGTCGGCGGCCTGACGGTGCTGCACGAGTGCCTCGTCACGCTGCCCCACGAGGACTTCCTGTACCTCGGTGACGCGGCGCGGCTCCCCTACGGCCCACGGCCGCTCGCGGAGCTCCGTCGCTTCGCGCGCGAGATCGGCGCGTATCTCGAGCGCCGCGACGTGAAGCTGATCGTCGTCGCCTGCAACTCGGCGACCGCCGCCGCTCTGCCCGAGCTCCAGACGGAGCTGCACGTCCCGGTGATCGGCGTGATCACGCCGGAGGCGCACGCGGCGGTGCAGGCGACGCGAAACCGACGCATCGGCCTGCTCGCGACCCAGGCGACGGTCGCGGCCGGCCGGTACACGGAGCTCGTCCGCGCGCTCGACGCCGGCGCGACCGTCACCGCGGTCGCGTGCCACGACCTCGTCCCCCTGATCGAGAGCGACGATCCCTTCGGCGAGGCAACGGCTGCCGCAGTCCGCGCCTACGCCGAGCCGCTGAAGGAGGCCGGCGTGGACACCGTCATCCTCGGCTGCACGCACTACCCGCTCGTCCGCCCGATCCTCCAGCGCGTCTTCGGGCGCGACGTGACGCTCGTCTTCTCTGCCGACGAGACGGCACGCGAGGTCGCCGAGACGCTCGCGCGGAAGCGGATCGAGAACGACCGCGGCCGCGAGGGGACCTACCGCTTCCTGACGACCGGCGACGCGGGCGCGTTCCGTGCGATGGGACGGCGGTTCCTGCAGCTCCCGATCCAGGAGGTCGAGCAGGTGGAGATCGCCGCGCTCGAGGCGGCGGCCGCATGAGGTCGGACGGCCGCCAGCGGCCCGACCAGCTCCGCCCGCTCGAGCTGCTGCCGGACTGGCTCGAGCAGGCGCACGGGTCGGTGCTCTTCTCGCAGGGCAAGACGCGCGTCCTCTGCACCGCGACGGTCGAGGAGGGCGTGCCGCGCTGGCTCTACCGCTCCGGGCGCGGGTGGATGACCGCGGAGTACTCGCTGCTCCCCGCGTCGACGGGCGAGCGGACGCAGCGAGAGGCGGCGAAGGGGAAGCAGGGCGGCCGCACCGTCGAGATCCAGCGCCTGATCGGCCGCGCGCTCCGCTCGGTCTGCGACTTCGACGCGCTCGGGGAGCGGACGCTGTGGCTCGACTGCGACGTGCTGCAGGCCGACGGCGGCACGCGCTGCGCCGCCATCTGCGGAGCGTACGTCGCGGCGAGGCGCGCGCTCGACCGCTTCGGCCTCTCGAAGGCGCTGACCGGCTCCGTCGCGGCCGTCTCGGTCGGCATCGTCGACGGCCGCGCCCTGCTGGACCTCGACTACTCGGAGGACTCGACCGCGGAGACGGACATGAACGTGGTGATGACCGCCGACGGCCGGCTCGTGGAGGTGCAGGCGACGGCCGAGCGCGACCCGTTCTCGCGGGAGCTCCTCGACGAGCTGCTCGATCTCGCGGCCGGCGGGATCGAGGAGATCCTCGAAGCACAGCGCGAGGCAGTGGAGGCGCCGCGTGGCGCCTGACATCGGCCTCGCCGAAGGGCTCCTCCGGCTCGGGCTCGCTGCCGTCCTCGCCGGCGCGATCGGCTTCGAGCGCGAGCTGCGGGAGCAGGAGGCGGGCCTCCGGACGCACATGCTCGTCTGCGTCGGCGCGACGATGTTCATGCTCGTCGGCGTCTACGCCTGGGCCGACATGCCGCTCGGCCAGGACATCGGCGTGATCGTCGACCCGTCGCGCGTCGCCTCCTACGTCGTCTCGGGGATCGGCTTCCTCGGCGCCGGCGCGATCATCCGGCACGGGATCAACGTCCGCGGGCTCACGACGGCTGCGTCGCTGTGGGTCGTCGCGGCGATCGGGGTCGCCGTTGGCGCGGGGATGTACGCGTTCTCGGTCGCGACGACGGCACTCGTCCTGCTCGCGCTGTGGCCGCTCGCCCAGCTCAAGCACTTCCTGCAGGCGAAGCAGGAGACGACGCGCCGGGTCGGCGTCACGCTCGAGTCGGGCGGCAGAGTCTCGAGCGTCCTCGCGGCCGTGGAGCAGCGCGAGTACGAGGTGACATCGGTGGAGGTGCGCGAGGAGGAGGGCGCGCGCCGCGTCGACGTGCTCATCGTCACGCAGGCCGACGACACGCTCGGCGGCCTGCTCGACACGATCGCAGAGACCGAAGGCGTGCAGCGCGTCGAAGCCTCGGACTAGTGCGCGCGCGCGTCTGCTCGCAGAACCCGCACAAGCTCGACGAGCTGCGCGCGTCGCTCCCGGGCTGGGAGCTCGAGCTGCTCGAGGCCGACGAGTACCCGCCCGAGGACGGCACGACCTACGAGGAGAACGCGCGGGGCAAGGCGCGCTACGGCCGCGCCCACGCGCCCGCGGACGAGTGGGTGCTCGGCGAGGACTCCGGCATCGAGGTCGCGGCGCTCGGCGGTGCGCCGGGGATCTACTCGGCCCGCTACGGCGGCGACGGCAGCGGGAAGGAGCGGGTGCTCCGCGAGCTCGAGGGCGTCGACGACCGCCGCGCGCGCTACGTCTGCGCGGTCGTCGCGATCGCGCCCGACGGACGAGAGCTCGTCGTCACCGAGACGCTCGACGGCACGGTCGCGCACGAGCTGCGGGGGTCGCAGGGCTTCGGCTACGACCCGCTCTTCGTCCCCGCCGGCGAAGCGCGAACGGTGGCCGAGCTGGGCGACGCCTGGAAGGCGCACCACTCGCACCGCGCGCGCGCCGCCGCGCGGCTCGCCGAGCTCACGCGAGGCCTCTGACCTCGTCGTCGCCGCGCCGGCTCGCGTGCCACTGGTTGATCTCCGCGCCGAAGACGATCACGTTCGCCATCACGTAGAGCCAGACGAGGAGCAGGACGGACGTCCCGAGCGCCCGCACGGCGACGACCTCGCTCGAGAAGCGGATGAAGAGCGGCAGCACCTGGAACGTGAGCTGGAGCAGGACGGCGCCGACGGCCGCCCCGAGCCACACCGACCGGAGTGTCAGCCGCGCGTTCGTCAGGCGCTCGTAGGCGACGATCAGGAACACGAAGACGGCCGCCGTCGAGATCAGCGCCGAGAGCCCGTAGCCGACGAGGGCGTTGTCGGCGAGCCCGGGCGCGAACCGCCGCAGCACGTCGAACCCCGCGGCTCCCGTCACGAGCGACGCGAAGAGGACGACGATCGACCCCATCATGAAGAGCGTCGCGAGCCCCTTCCCGCGCAGGAACGGCCGGTTCGGCAGCCCGTACACGATGTTGAACGCGGACTCGAGCACGCTGAAGAGCGAGAGCGACGTCCAGAGGAGGAAGGCGCCGCCGATGACGCCGAGCGTGGTCGCGTTCTCCGTCAGGGTCTCGACGACCCGCACGATCTCGTCGATCGGACGCTCGGGGAAGAGGCGCCCGAGCTCCCGGACGAGGTAGCTCGACTCCTCTGCCCGGCCGGTGAAGCCGAGCAGCGCGAGCGCGAGGAAGATCAGCGACACGGACGAGAGGAGCCCGAAGTACGCGATCATCGCGGCGAGGTGCGGGCCGCGGTCCGCGAAGAATTTCGCGACCGGCTCGGAGAGCGGGCGGTGCACAGGGAGGAGTATGCGTTCCTGTTAGGGTCGCCGCCGTGGATGCCGCAGCGGCCGTGGCCGACCTGAAGGAGATCTCGTCACAGGTCGAGACGGCCGCGGTCTTCGCCGACGACGGCTCGGTGCTCGCGTCGACGTTCGCCGACGACGCCGCCGCGGAGCGCCTCGCGCGCGTCGCGCGCGAGCTCCTCGCTGCGGCCGCCGAGGCGCCGACCGCGTCGGGGCGGACGATCACTCAGCTCGAGGTCGCGTTGCCGGAGGGCAGCGTCTTCGTCGTGCGCGACGGCACGCGTGCGATCGCGGCCACCACCGCGGCGCAGCCGACCGCCGGCCTCGTCCTCTACGACCTGCGCGCGTGCCTGCGCGCACTCGACGCCCCGCCGCAGCCGAAGCGGCGCGCGCGCCGGAAGCCGAAAGCGGCCGCCGAGAGCCCGGATGCGTAGGCTCCTGCTCCTCGCCGCGCTCGTCGCGCCGCTCCTCTACCTGCGGCGCCGCCGGGAGGCGCAGGTCGAGCGCGTCCGGCTCTTCTTCGACGACGGCTCCGCGGTGACGCTCGAGCGGGGCGCGCCGGGTTCGGAGCGGCTCGTCGCGCTCGCGCGCCAGGCGGTCTGATGCTCGACGAGCTCGGGGAGCGGCTGCGCGAGCACGCGCTGCTCGAGGGCGACTTCGTCCTCCGCTCGGGCCGCCGCTCGAGCTACTACCTCGACAAGTACCGCTTCGAGACGCGACCGGAGCTGCTCGGCCCGCTCGGAGAGCGGCTCGCGGCGGCGGTTCGGGAGTACGAGCCCGACGCCGTCAGGCTCGCGGGGCCGGCGCTCGGAGCGGTCGCGCTCGCGGCCTCCGCGTCGCTCGCCGGCGGGCTGCCGTTCGTGATCGTGAGGCCGGAGGCGAAGGAGTACGGCACCGCGAACAGGATCGAAGGCCCCTTCGCCCCGGGCGAGGTCGTCTGCCTGCTCGAGGACATCGTCACCTCCGGCGGCGCGCTCGCAGAGGCGGTCGCCGCGCTGCGCGAAGCGGGCCTCGTCGTGCGGCATGCCGTCTGCGTCGTCGACCGGGAGGAGGGTGGCGCCGACGCTCTCGCCCGCATCGGGGTCCGCCTGCGCTGCCTCTACCGCGGAGGAGATCTCGTACCGGCGGCAAAGAGCGCCGGAAATCCGCATCGTTGAGCCAAT
>DATMJW010000191.1:0-8737 GCA_035553355.1 Gaiellaceae bacterium
GCTGTGCGGAGCTGCGGGAGCTGGTCGACGGCGACGTCGTCACGCCCGCGGACGAAAACTGGGACGAGGCGCGCCTCGCGTGGAACCTGGCGGTCGACCAGCGGCCGGCGGCGGTCGCGCTGCCGGAGTCGGCGGAGGACGTGATCGAGATCGTCCGCTTCGCGCGGGAGCGCGGGCTGCGCGTCGCGCCGCAGGGCACGGGTCACGGAGCCGCCGCGCTCGGCGACCTCGGCGACACGATCCTCCTGAAGACGGAGCGGATGCGCGGCGTCCGGATCGACCCGGAGCGCCGGATCGCGCGCGCGGAAGCCGGCACGATCTGGATCGAGGTCGTGGAGGCAGCGGCCGAGCACGGGCTCGCCGCGCTCGCCGGCTCCTCGCCCGACGTCGGCGTCGTCGGCTACACGCTCGGCGGCGGGCTCTCCTGGCTCGGCCGCAAGCACGGGATCGGCGCGAACCGCGTCACCGCGATCGAGGTCGTGACGGCTTCCGGTGAGCTCGTGCGCACCGACTGGGCGGAGGAGCGGGACCTCTTCTGGGCGCTCCGCGGCGGCGGTGGCAGCTTCGGCGTCGTGACCGCGATCGAGTTCGAGCTCTTCCCGCTCGAGGAGGTCGTCGCGGGGATCCTGTGGTTCCCGGTCGAGCGCACCGTCGAGGTGCTGAAGGTGTGGCGCGCGTGGGTGGAGACGGTGCCCGACGAGATGACCTCCGTCGGCCGGATCCTGCAGTTCCCGCCGATCCCGGCGATCCCGGAGCCGATTCGCGGTCGCTCGTTCGTCGTGGTGGAGGCGATCTGGCTCGGCGACGCGGAGGAGGCAGACCGCCTGCTGGCGCCGCTGCGCAGCCTCGGGCCGACGAACGACACCGTCGCGCCGATGCCCGTCGCGGCGCTCTCGCAGCTGCACATGGATCCGGACGGGCCGGTGCCGGGCGCCGGAGACGGCCAGCTGCTCGACGACGTCACCGACGACCTGATCGAGGCGGTCGCGGAGACCGCGGTCGGGGCGCCGCTCTTGTCGGTCGAGATCCGCCAGCTGGGTGGCGCGATCGCGCGGCGGCACCCGGGGCACGGCGCCCTCGCGGCGTTCGATGCCCCGTTCGCGCTCTACGCGGTCGGCGCCGTTCCGGCGCCGGAGCTCAAGCCCGCCGTCGAGGCTGCGGCTGCGGCCGTGATCGAGGCGACGCAGCCATGGGCGGCGGAGCACACGTACCTCAACTTCGCGGACACGCGTCGCAAGCCGCAGTCGCTCTTCTCGAGCGAGAGCTACCACCGGCTGCGCCAGATCAAGGCGATCGTCGACCCGGAGAACACGATCCGGTCGAACCACCCGATCACGCCCGCCTGAGGAGGATTGACATGCGGCTCTCCGGGCAGGAGAGCCGCATGCACCTCACGCGAATGCTCGACGGCGCGTTCTACGGCTCGCGCGCGTCCATCGTCGACAAGCTCGGTCGGCCGATCACACGGCACACGCCGCTCTCGCACCGGACGCTGCAACGCGCGTTCGCCGCGCTCTTCCTCTTCTGGTCGTCGCGGCGCGTCTTCCGCGCGCTGCGCGCCGGGCTTCGCGGCTAGCGCTCGCCCCGACCGCCGCACGCGGCGGACGGCGACTACGATCGCGCCGTGCGCGCGCTCTTCGACTCGCAGCCGCCGTGGTTTCTCGCCGGCCCGCTGCTCGGCGCCTGCGTCGTTGCGATGGCCCTCGTCGCGAATACGCGGCTCGGCGTCGTGGGCGGGTTCAGCGACCTCGTCGAGACCGCCACCCGCCGAAGCGTGCGCATCGGGACGCGCGGGTCGTTCCTGCTCGGCGTCGCCGGCGGCGGCCTCGTCTTCGCGGTCGTGAGCGGTGGCCGGCTCCTCGACGGCTACGGCTGGGTGACGCGCGCGTTTCCGGAGCCGGCGGCGCTCGCGATCCTCGTCGGGGCCGGGGTCCTGATCGGGTACGGCGCGAAGCTCGCCGGGGGCTGCACGTCGGGAAACGGGCTCTGCGGGAACGCGGCCGGCTCGCCGGCGAGCGCCGTCGCCACGGCGACCTTCTTCGCGACCGCGGTCGTCGTCAGCGTGGTGACGAACGCCCTCTTCGGCGGGTCGGCATGACCGCGCGGCTCGCAGTCGCGGCGATCGGTGTCGTCTTCGGGTTCGTGCTCGCCTGGTCGGGGATGGCCGACCCCGACGTGATCCGGCAGGGCCTCCTGCTCGAGAGCTTCTACCTCTACGGTCTCTTCGCGACGGCGCTCGCGACCGCGGCGATCGGCCTGCGCGTGCTGCGCGCGCTCGGCGCGCGGGCGCTCCTGACGGGGGAACCGGTGACGTGGACGACGGCGCGGCCGGAGCGCCGCCACGTCGTCGGAAGCCTTCTCTTCGGCGCGGGCTGGGGCGTCAGCGCCGCGTGCCCCGGCCCGATCGCGGCGCAGGCGGGCGGCGGCGCCCTCTGGAGCCTCGCCGTCCTCGCGGGCGTCGTCGTCGGCATCAGGATGCAGCTCGCGCGGCACCGCGACGCGGCCGGCGTCGTCGTCACGGAGCCGGCGTGAGCGACGCCGACCCGGTCGAGGTCCGCGTCCTCGGCTGCCTGATCGAGAAGCAGCGGACGACCCCTGACGTCTACCCGCTCTCACTGAACGCGCTCCGCGTCGCCTGCAACCAGGCCACGAACCGCGACCCCGTGGTCGACTACGACGAGGGGACGGTGCGGGCGGCGCTCGACCGCCTGGGGCGGCGCGGTTGGACGCGTCTCGCGAGCGGCCCCGGGAGCCGGGCGGCGAAGTTCCGGCACCTGCTCGACGAGGCGCTCGACCTCGTGCCGTCGCAGCTCTCCCTGCTCGCGGTGCTGATGCTGCGCGGGCCGCAGACGCCCGGCGAGCTGAAGGCACGGGCCGAGCGCCTCTACCCGTTCGGCACGCTCGAGGACGTCCAGCGGAGTCTCGAGTCGCTGCTCGAGCGCGAGCTCGTCGAGCGGCTGCCGCGGCGGCCGGGGCAGAAGGAGGAGCGGTACCGGCAGCTCCTCGGCGGCGACGGGGAGGGAGCCGCGCCGGCTGCGCCGGAAGCGGCCGCCGTCGCGTCCGACATGGATCTCGCGTCGCGCGTCGCTCGGCTCGAGCAGCAGGTCGCGGCGCTGCAGCGGGCGCTCGACGAGCGCTGACCGTTTGCGCCGCACCGAGTGCGGCGATCACTCGTCTAGATGTTGTCGATGTCCACAGGGCTCCGCCGTGCGGAGGGCGCGGTCGAGCGGCTCGACCTTCCGGACGCGGAGACGCGGACGGTCGCCGCGTCGCTCGACGATCTCGCACGCATCAACCGCCTCTTCGGCGGCACCCGTCTGACGCTGCGCGCGCTCGAGCGCATCCTCGGCCGCCGCGGAGTCGGCCAGGTGACGCTGCTCGACGCCGGCTCCGGCGGCGGCGACATGGCGGCGGCGATGGCGCGATGGGCGAGGCGCCGCGGGTTCGTGCCGCGGGTCGTGGCGGTCGACGCCAGCCCGAAGATCGCCGCGCTCGCGTTCGACCGCGTCGGCGACGACGTGGAGCTTCGGGTCGGCGACGTGCGCGCACTCGAGCTCGAGGACGAGTCGGTGGACGTCGCGACGTGCTCGCTCCTCCTCCATCACCTCGAGCCCGACGACGCGATCACGGCGCTGCGAGAGCTCGGGCGCGTCGCCCGCCGGGGTGTCGTCGTCAACGACCTCGTCCGCTCGCGGGTCGGGCTCGTCGGCGCGCACGCCGTCGCGCGGCTCTTGACCCGCAACCCGATCACCCGGCACGACGCCGTGCTCTCCGTCCACCGCGCGTACACGCGCCGCGAGCTGCTCGGCCTGGTGGAGGCGGCGGGGCTCCGGCCGCTCGACGTCCGCGGGTGGCTCGGGTACCGCGTCGCCATCGTCGCCGACCCGCAGTGACCGACGCCGCCGTCATCGTCGTCGGCGGAGGGCCGGCGGGCGCTGCGACGGCGGCGGCGCTTTCGGCCGACGGAATCGACGTGCTCGTGCTCGACCGCGCGCGGTTCCCGCGCGACAAGGCGTGCGCCGAGTTCCTCTCGCCGGGAGCCGTCGCGGCGCTCGCGCGTCTCGGTCTCGCGGACGCCGCAGGCGCGCGCGGTTCGTGGCAGGAGGGGATGCGCATCGTCTCGGGCGGGGCCGCCGTCACGCTCCGGTACGAGGCGCCACGCCGCGGGCTCGGGATCCCGCGGCGGGAGCTCGACGCGCTCCTGCTCGCTGCCGCGCGGGCCGCCGGTGCCGAGGTGCGGGAAGGGGTGTCGGTCGCGGCCGCGGTCGTCGAAGCGGGACGCGTGCGCGGCGTGCGCCTCCGTGACGGGCGCGTCCTGCGGGCCGACCTCGTCGTCGGCGCGGACGGTCTGCGCTCGCCGGTGGCGCGGTCGCTCGGGCTCGAACGCCCGGCACGCTGGCCGCGCCGCCTCGGCCTCGTGGCGCGCGTGCGAGGCATCCCGCCGCGCCCGCTCGGTCTGATGGCGGTCGGCCGGCTCGGGTACTGCGGTGTCGCGAGCGTCGGGGCGGAGACGAGCGTCGGGATGGCGGTCTCGCCGCGGGCGCGCCGGCCGGGCGAATCGGCGTCCGCGCTCTTCGAGCGCGTCCTCGCATCGCTCCCGGAAGCGGCGCGCGCCGTCGAAGGCGCCACGGACGCAGGGCCGCTGCGGGGAGTCGCGCCGCTCGCACGCCGCGTCTCGCGCGTGGCGGGGACCGGGTTCCTGCTCGTCGGCGACGCCGCCGGCTTCGTCGACCCGTTCACGGGCGAGGGCGTCCACCGGGCGCTTCGCGGCGCAGAGCTCGCGGCCGCGGCGGCGGCGCGCGCGCTCGCCCGCCGGGACCGGGAACCCGTGGGGTACGCGGAGGAGCGGCGGTCGGCGTTCGCCGCGAAGGAGCGCGCCGTCCTCCTGCTCCAGGCCGCGCTCGCGGCTCCCCCCGTGTTCGACCACTGCCTTCGGCGCGCGGGGTCGAGCGCCCGCGTCGCCCGCACGCTCGCCGGCGTCTTCGGCGACTACGTCCCTGCGAACGCGGCGTTGCGGCCGAGCCTCGTCGCCGCGCTGCTCCGGCCGTAGTGGCCGCGCGCCTCGCAGCCGTCGCCTCCGCGGTGCCGGAGCGGTGGATGACGCAGGAGGCGATCTGGGACGAGCGGTTCGCTCGTCACTACGGCGACGATCCCGCCGCGCGGCGTGTGTGGCTCCGCTGCGGCGTCGAGCGCCGGCACGGCGTCCTCGACCCGATCGAGGAAGGCGTCGCCGAGTGGGGGACCGGCGCGCGGATGCAGCGGTTCGTCGAGGAGGCGCTGCCGCTCGCGCGCGAGGCGCTCGAGACGGCACTCGCCCGCGCCCACGTCGCGCCGGAGGAGCTCGACCTGCTCGCGGTCGTCTCCTGCACGGGCTACGCCACGCCCGGGCTCGACATCCTGCTCGCCCGCGAGCTCGGGCTCCGCGACGACGTGCAACGGCTCCACATCGGCCACATGGGGTGTTACGCCGCGATCCCCGGCCTCGGCGCGGTCGCCGACGCCGCCGCTGCGCGCGGGAAGACGGCCGCCCTCGTCTGCGTCGAGCTGACGACGCTCCACGTGCAGCCGGCCGAGCGGAGCCTCGAGCAGATCGTCGCGCACGCGCTCTTCGCCGACGGTGCGGCCGCGGCGATCGTCCGTCCGGACGGCGACGGGCTCGCCGTCGCGGACGTGGCCGCGCGAACGGACACCGAGACGGCGGCGCTGATGACGTGGGACGTGACCGACCACGGCTTCCGCATGGGTCTCTCGCCGAAGGTGCCCGAGGCGCTCCGCGAGCACGTGGCGCCGGTCGTCGACGAGCTGCTCGCGCGGAACGGCCTCGGGCGGGAGGACGTCTCGACGTGGGCGATCCACCCGGGCGGTCCGGCAATCGTCGACGCGGTGGGCGCGGCACTCGGGCTCGACGAGGCGGCGCTCGAGCCGTCGCGCGCGGTCCTCCGCGACGTCGGGAACTGCTCGAGCGCGACGGTGCTGATGGTGCTCGAGCGCCTCGCCCCGACCGGCCCCACGGTCGCGCTCGCCTTCGGCCCGGGACTCACGCTCTACGGCGCGCTGCTCGCCTAGCGGGCGGACGCACCGGAGGGGTCGTCAGGCCTGCGGGATGCGCGCCTCGAGCGCCGCGCCGAGCGCCTCGCGCACCGGCTCGAGCTCGATCCGGTCGAGCACGTCCTGGAAGAACCCGCGCACGATCAGCCGCTCGGCGTCCTGCCGCGAGAGGCCGCGGGCCATCAGGTAGAAGAGCTGCTCGCGGTCGACCTGCCCGAGCGTCGCGCCGTGCGTGCAGCGGACGTCGTTCGCGAGGATCTCGAGCCCGGGGATCGAGTCGGCGTGCGCCGTACGCGAGAGGAGCAGGTTCCGGTTCTCCTGGTAGGCGTTCGTGCGCTGCGCGTCCTTCTCGACGCGGATCATCCCGCGCCACACGGCGCGCGCGTCGTCGCGGAGGGCGCCCTTGAACGCGAAGTCCGACGTCGTGTTCGGCGCGATGTGCTCCTGGAAGGTGTCGTAGTCGAGGTGCTGGTCGCCGTCCGCGAAGTACGCCCCCGTCACGCGCGAGGTCGCGCCCGCACCGGCGAGGTCGTTCTGGATCCGGATCTTCCCCTTCTTCGAGCCGAACCCGCCGGCGACCCAGTCGAGCTCCGCGTCGCGCTCGACCCGCGCGTGGTGCGTCCCGAAATGCCACGTCTCGCGCGAGACGTTCTGGACCGAGACGTACTCGACCTTCGCGCCCGGCTCGACGAAGATCTCCACTGCGGCGTTGACGTACCCCGAGACCTCCGGCCGCGTCGAGGCGTACTCCTCGATCACGCTGAAGCGGCTCCCGGGCTCGGCGACGACGAGGAGCCGCCAGAAGAGCGAACCGCCGTCGACGTCGTTGACGATCCGCACGTAGAGCGGCTGCTCGAGCTCGACGCCCTGCGGGACGTGCACGAGGAGGCCGCTCTCCCACATCGCCGCGTTGTGCGCGGTGAACTTGTCGTCCGCGCCGACCAGCTCTCCGAGCCGCGGGTGGTCGACGAGGCGCTCGAAGCGGATCCCGTCGGGCGCGCGCTCGATCTCCATCCCCGCCTCCGAGACCCGCACGATGCCGGCGGCCTCGAGCTCGAGCATCCCGGCGGCGCTCGCCACGTGGGTGGCGCCGTTCGCGCGAAACGCATCCGGGTCAAAGCCCTTCAGGTCGGTGAAGCGCCACGACTCCTCCGAGGTCGAGGGGAGCGGCAGGGAGCGGTAGCGCTCGAGCGCGTCCGTCCTACTCATGCGGCGCGTATCTCCGGTGCAGCATCAGCGCGTTGCCGTCGGGGTCGCGAAACGGCGCCATGTGGCACACGCCGGTGTCGAAGACGTCGCCGTCGAAGGTGACGCCGCGCTCCTCGAGCGCGTGCTTCGCCTCGGCGACGTCCGGCACGCGCAGCGCGAGCGCCGAGGTGTGCGGCCCCACGAACGTCTGCCCGATGTTCCTCGGGTCGAGCAGGTAGAGGAACGCGTTCTCGCCGAGCCGGAACTCCGGCCACTGCCCGTGCCCCGTCTGCTCGAGACCGAGCGTGTCGCGGTACCACGCCGTCGATCGCTCGAGATCCGTCACCGGCACGGACACGAAGTCCATGCGCTCGACGGAGATCGTCACCCGACCGACCCCTCCATCTGGAGCTGGATCAGCCGGTTCATCTCGACCGCGTACTCGAGCGGGAGCTCCTTCGTGATCGGCTCGACGAAGCCGGACACGATCATCGCGCTCGCCTCCGCCTCCGAGAGGCCGCGGCTCATCAGGTAGAAGAGCTGCTCCTCGCCGATCTTCGACACGGTCGCCTCGTGGCCGAGGTCGACGTCGTTCTCGTCGACGCGGATGTACGGGTAGGTGTCGGAGCGCGACTCCTCGTCGAGGATGAGCGCGTCGCAGACGACCTTCGACTTCGAGCCCGTCGCGCCCTTCGCCACCTCGAGCAGGCCGCGGTAGCCGGCGCGCCCGCCGTTCTTCGAGATCGACTTCGACGTGATCACCGAGGTCGTGCGCGGGGCGACGTGGACGCACTTCGCGCCCGCGTCCTGGTGCTGGCCCTTGCCGGCGAACGCGATCGAGAGCACCTCGCCGTGCGCGCGCTCGCCGAGCAGCCAGATCGCCGGGTACTTCATCGTCAGCTTCGAGCCGAGGTTGCCGTCGACCCACTCCATCGTCGCGCCTTCGTAGGCGACGGCCCGCTTCGTGACGAGGTTGTAGACGTTGTTCGACCAGTTCTGGATCGTGGTGTAGCGGCAGCGCCCGCGCGGCTTGACGACGATCTCGACGACGGCGCTGTGCAGCGAGTCGGACGAGTAGATCGGCGCGGTGCAGCCCTCGACGTAGTGCACGTACGCGTCCTCGTCGACGATGATCAGCGTGCGCTCGAACTGACCCATGTTCTCCGCGTTGATGCGGAAGTAGGCCTGGAGCGGCATGTCGATCGAGACGCCCGGCGGCACGTAGATGAACGACCCGCCCGACCACACGGCCGAGTTGAGCGCGGCGAACTTGTTGTCGTTCTGCGGGATGATCGTGCCGAAGTACTGCTTGACGAGCTCCTCGTGCTCACGCAGCGCCGTGTCCATGTCGAGGAAGATGACGCCCTTCGCCTCGAGGTCGGCCTGGAGCTTGTGGTAGACGACCTCGGACTCGTACTGCGCGCCGACGCCCGCGAGGTACTTCTTCTCCGCCTCCGGGATCCCGAGCTTGTCCCACGTGTCCTTGATCTCGGCCGGGAGC
>DATMJW010000192.1:0-4378 GCA_035553355.1 Gaiellaceae bacterium
CGGCTTCTCTGGCGCGCCGGGTTCGGCCCGCGCAAGGGAGAGGCCGAGCGCCTCGCGAAGCTCGGCCTCGCCGGCGCCGTCCGTGCGCTCGTCGAACCGGGCGACGAGGAGCTGAGCGGCCGCGCGCCGACCGACCGCAAGGGCCGC
Source organism: Gaiellaceae bacterium (assembly GCA_035553355.1). Classification (GTDB taxonomy): domain Bacteria; phylum Actinomycetota; class Thermoleophilia; order Gaiellales; family Gaiellaceae; genus Gaiellasilicea. The sequence goes on from DATMJW010000192.1 coordinate 148, forward strand.
CCGATTGCACCGGCCGACGCGTGGGGGCACGACCACCTCTGGTGGCTCGACCGGATGGTGCGGACGAACCGCCCGCTCGTCGAGCGGATGACGCTCGTCTGGCACGACTGGTTCGCGACCTCGCTCGACGGGGTCGGCTCGCAGCGGCTGATGCTCCGCCAGAACGCGCTCTTCCGCCGGCACGCGCTCGGCTCGTTCCCCGAGCTGCTCCGCGACGTCACCCGCGACCCCGCGATGCTGCTCTGGCTCTCGGGCACCGACAACACGAAGTGGTCGCCGAACGAGAACTACGCACGCGAGCTGATGGAGCTCTTCACGCTCGGCGCCGGCCGCGGGTACACCGAGCGCGACGTTCGCGAGCAGGCCCGCGCGCTGACGGGCTTCCGGAACGAGTGGAACCGCAATCTCGGCGCCCATCGCTTCCGCTTCGACCCCGAGCGCCACGACCGCGGCACGAAGCGCATCTTCGGCAAGCGCGGCCGGTTCGACTGGCAGGACTCGCTGCGGCTCTGCCTCGCGCACCCGCGGCACCCCTCGTTCCTCGTCGAGAAGCTGTGGGGCTCCTTCGTCCCGACGCGGCCGGACGCGTCCACGCGCCGACGCCTCGAGCGGCTGTACCGGAAGGACGGGCGCGTCCGCCCCGTCGTCGAGGCGATCCTCCTCCACCCCGCGCTCCACACCGGGCCGCGGATGGTGAAGCCGCCGGTCGTCTACACGGCGGGGCTCCTCCGCGCGGTCGGCCGGCCGGTCGACTCGACGGAGTGGTCCTGGCTCGCGTCCATGGCCGGCCAGCGACTCTTCCTGCCGCCGAACGTCGCCGGGTGGGACGACCGGCGCTGGCTCGACACCGGGACGTTCCGCGGGCGCTGGTGGATCGCGAGCGCCGCGGCGCGGAGCGCCGTGCTCTCGGAGAAGGACGCCGCGTCGGTGCCGTCGGAGCCCGAGCGACTCGTCGACGGCGCGCTCGCCTTCTGGGGCGATCCGACGGTTCGCGCCGAGACGCGCGCCGCCCTCGTCCTCTTCGCCCGCAACGCACTCACCGACGCGAACTCGAGCTGGAAGCGCCGCGCCTACCCGCCGCTCGTCGCGAACGCGCTGCGCCAGCTCGTCGCCGTCTCCCCCGACCTCCAGACCTGCTGATGGCGCGCGCCTGCAGCGACTTCTCCCGCACCGAGCTCGTGCGCCGCGGGCTCGCGGAAGCGGGGCGCGGCCTGCCTGCGATCGAGCGCGGGATGCCGCTCCCGGCGGGCACCGGGCTCGACCGGCGGAGCTTTCTCGCGCGCAGCGCCGGCCTCGCGCTCGCCGTCTACGGCGGCCAGGCGCTCGTGCCGCGGGCGCTCGAGCACGGGATCGCCGCCGCGGCGGCGGCACCGCCCGACCGCGTGCTCGTCTCGGTGTTCCTCGACGGCGGTGCCGACTCCCTCTCGATGCTCTTCCCGAACGGCGATGCGCGCTACCGGAAGCTGCGGCCCCGGCTCGCACTGCCGCCCGGCGCCGGACGGCCGTTCACGGAGGACGACCGGCTGCGCTGGCACCCGTCGCTCGAGCCGCTCGCGACGCTGCACGGCGAGGGGAAGGTGACCGTCCTCCCGGGCATCGGCTACGCCGGCGCCGACCAGTCGCACTTCACCTCGCGTCACTACTGGGAGGTCGGAGCGACGTCCGATTCGCTGCGCACCGGCTGGCTCGGCCGCTATCTCGACCGCGTCGGCTCGCCGGACAACCCGCTGCAGGGGCTCTCGCTCCAGTCGCGGCTCCAGCCCGCGCTCGCGACGGCGCGGGTGCCGGTCGCCGCCATCGATGCGCCCGACAGCTACGACTTCCCGACGCGCGGCGTGTGGGGCGACGTCGAGCGCCGGCTGCTCGACGCGATGGCCGAGCTCGGCGCGCTCCCGACGGGCGGCGACGCCGCGCTCGCACAGGCAGGCGCGGCCGCGCGGCAGGCTGCGCAGCTGCGCACCCAGCTCCTGCCGTTCGCCGGCAAGGCAGCCGCCGCTCCGGTCGCGTACCCGACCGGCTCCGACGACGACTTCCCCCGGCGGCTCGCAGGCCTCGCCGCGATGCTCGCCGCCGGGCTTCCGGTTCGCGTCGCCTCGCTCGAGGCGCCCGGGATGTACGACACGCACGACGACCAGCCGGAGGCGCTCACGGAGTCGTTGCGGCTGACGGCCGACAGCCTCTTCGCCTTCCAGCGCGACCTCGAAGCCCGCGGCCTCGCCGACCGCGTCCTCGTCCACGTGTGGTCGGAGTTCGGCCGCCGCGCGGAGGAGAACGGCTCGAACGGAACGGACCACGGCGCCGCGGGCATGGGCTTCCTGATCGGGAGCCGCGTGCGCGGCCGCGCAATCGGCGAGTTCCCGGGGCTCTCGCGCCTCGACGACCACGGCAACCTGCGGGCGACGGCCGACTTCCGCGGCCTCTACGCGGCCATCCTCGAGCAGTGGCTCGGGACGGATGCGGACGGGATCATTCCCGGCGCGCGCCGGTTCGACCGGCGGAGGATCCTCCGCTGATCGCCGCGCTCGCCGCGGCCTTCGCCCTTGCCGCGTCGCCGGCACCCGCGCGCGTGCAGGTCGCCGCGGACGAGTTCCGCTACGCGCTCTCGCGCCAGACGATCCCCGCAGGCCCGGCGCTGGTCGAGCTCGTCAACTACGGCGAGGACGACCACGACCTCCGCCTCCGCCGCGCCGGCGGCACGCGCACCTACGCGATCGGCCGCGTGGCGCCGGCGGCGGTGCGCCAGCTCGAGGCACGGCTCGCCCCCGGTCGCTTCACGCTCTGGTGCGCCGTGCCGGGGCACCGCGGGCGCGGGATGACGGCGACGCTCGTCGTGCGGCGGCCTTGACGCCGCTGCCGCCGAAGGCGTAGACAGTCCTCGGTGGGGCTCCCGTTGCGGCGGGAGCCCCGTCGTCCTCGACTGCGGAGACGCCGCCGATGGCTCCGCCCGACGCGGCGGGATAGGCTGCCGCCCGTGGACGAGCGCGAGCGGCGGCTGGCAGAGAACGAAGTCCTCTTCCGCGAGGTGAACGAGCGGACGAAGGACGTCAACGAGCGGTGGTCGGGTCGGCCGGCCGCAGCTCCGCCTTTTCAGATCGTGTGCGAGTGCGGGCAGCCGGATTGCGCGCTGCCTCTCCAGGTCGGCGCGGACGTCTACGAGGAGGTGCGCGCGCACGGCGCGCGGTTCCTCGTCGCGCGCGGGCACGAGCGCCCGGACGTCGAGCGGGTCGTCGCCGAGCACGAAGGCGTCAACGTCGTCGAGAAGCTCGGCGAGTCGAAGCCGTACGTGACGGGGCTGGACCCGCGGTCCCGCTCCTAGGTCTGGCGCACCGGTCGCCGCCGCGCGACGAGCCACCCCACCACCACGAGCAGGACGCCGAGCGCGAGGAACGCGAGGTCGTACGCGAGCTCGTCGTCGCCCTGGCGGATGTGGTGGAGCTCCAGGAGGAAGTGGTTCACGACGGAGTCGAGGAGGTTGAACGCGCCCCAGCCGGCGATCCCCCACCCGAGCAGGGCACGGGTGTCGAGCGGACGAGACCGCGGTCGCGCGGCGCGCCACAGCAGGCCGAGGCCGAGCAGGACGAGCAGCCACGTCGCGACGTGGAAGAGCCCGTCGGCGAGGACATTCGCCTCGAGCCCGTCGAGGGTGTCGCGCGAACGCCGCTCCGAGACGAGGCTGTGCCACTGCAGGAGCTGGTGCAGGACGATGCCGTCGAGGAAGCCGCCGAGCCCGAGCCCGAGCACGAAGCCCGCGCGGCCGAGCTCGCCCTCGCGGTTCGCGTCCGACTCCGGATGCGCGTGGGTGGCCACGCACCGGCCGTTCCCGCGGAGGCCGCCGCCTACGCGCGGGTCGCCGCGAGCGCGCGCTCGAGCGTCTCGACGAGCAGCTCGGGAGCGCGCCGCTTCGGCACGTGGGCGAACGCGCCGGAGGAGAGCGCGTCCTCCAGCTTCTCGCTCGAAGCCGAGCCGCTGACGATCACGACGACGGGTGCGGCGGGCCCTTCCGTGATCGCAGCGGTCGCGGCGACCCCGTCGAGCACGGGCATCTCGAGATCCATCGTCACGGCGTCGGGGGCGAGGCGCTCGCAGAGCGACACCCCCTCGGCCCCGTCCGACGCCGTGCCGACGACCTCGTAGCCCGCGCTCTCGAGCAGCGTGGCCACGAGGGCGCGGAATCTCTCGTCGTCGTCGACCACGAGCACCCTCAGATTCCGCCCGCCCATAGCGGGAGTCT
>DATMJW010000193.1:0-2691 GCA_035553355.1 Gaiellaceae bacterium
CCCAGGAGCACGCGGCTAGGCTAGCGGCCGTGTCCGTCCGCGTTCGCATGGCCCCGAGCCCGACCGGCTTCCTCCACATCGGCGGGGTCCACACCTTCCAGTTCAACTGGCTCTTCGCACGCGGCCGCGGCGGCGAGTGCCTGCTGCGGATCGAGAACACCGACACGAGCCGCGAGGTGGCCGAGGCCGTGGAGCAGATCCAGGAGTCGCTGCGCTGGCTCGGGATCGACTGGGACGGCGAGATCACCTACCAGCTCGACGCGATGCAGCGGTGCCGCGAGCTCGCCGCGCGGCTGGTGGCCGAGGGGAAGGCGTACGAGGACGAGGGTGCGATCCGGTTCCGGATGCCGGACGACGGGACGACGGCGTGGGAGGACGTCGTCCGCGGTCGCATCGAGTTCCCGAACGAGCAGCTCGACGACGTCGTGATCGTGCGCGCGGACGGGCGGGCGACCTACAACTTCGCGTCGCCCGTCGAGGACATGGACGACGGGATCACCCACGTGATCCGCGGCGAGGATCACATCTCGAACACGCCGAAGCAGATCAACATCCTCCGCGCGCTCGGGCACGAGCCGCCGGTGTACGCGCACCTCGCCAACATCTTCGGGACGGACGGGAAGAAGTTGTCGAAACGGCACGGCGCCGTCTCGGTCGACGAGTTCCGCGACGCCGGCTACCTGCCCGAGGCGCTCTTCAACTTCCTCGCCCTGATCGGCTGGGCGCCCGACGGCGAGACGACGGTGATGAGCCGCGACGAGATCCTCGACCGCTTCCGCCTCGAGCGCGTCGGCGCGAGCCCCGGCACCTTCGACTACGACAAGCTCCTGTGGTTGAACGGCGTGCACCTCCGCGCGCTGCCGCCCGCGGAGTTCGGTGATCGCCTCGTCGCGTATCTGCGCGAACAGGGCTCCACCTGGCCGGCGGAGCGCGTGCGCGAGGCGGCGCCGCTCGTGCAGGAGAAGATCGCGCGGCTGGGCGAGTTTCCCTCGTTCGCGGGCTTCCTCTTCGAGGACGTCGAGCCGGATCCGGAGGCGCTCGACGCGGCGACGCTCGACGCGGCGGTCGAAGCGCTCGCGGGAGTCGAGGCGTGGCAGCCGGAGCCGATCGAGGCGGCGCTCAAGGATCTGTGCGAGCGCCTGGGCGTGAAGCCGCGGCAGGCGTTCGCGCCCATCCGCGTCGCCGTGACGGGGTCGAAGGTGTCCCCGGGGCTCTACGAGAGCCTCGCGCTGCTCGGACGCGAGGTCTCGCTCGAGCGCCTCAGCCGCGGTGCACGCGCGGCGGCCGCAGCGGCTTAGGCGGCGCCAGCGGGTCGATCGCGCGCTGGAACTCGAGCCACGCGCGGCGGCGGAAGCTGGGGGACGGGACGGGGAGGGGCTGTGTTTGCTCCTGCCCCGGCAGGGGCTGGGGAGCCTGCTGGGGGCGTCGCTGTGTCATTTCTAACTGATAAACGCGCGCACCGCACCGCGCGTTACGGCCGGCGTGTTACGGGCGCAGGTGCGTCAGCGCCGCGGAGGCGACGACGGCGACGAGGCCGGCGAGCCACAGCGGCCAGAGCGCTGCGAGCGCGCCGCCGACGACCGCGGCGACACCGACCGCGAGCACCCCGACCGGCAGCAGCCTGCGGGCGACGCCGTCGCCGCCAGGGTCGCCGTCGAGCGTCCCGTCGAGGCGCGCGAGCGCGAAGCGGACGCCGAAGAGCGCCGCCCGCCACTCCCAGAGCTGAGGTGCCGCCGCGAAGGCGCCCGCCTCGTCGACCGTCTCCGCCACGTCGGCCGTCTCCTCACGCGCGATCGCGAGCGCCGTGACGAGCTCGTCGTGCGCCACGTCGCCCCCGGGGAGGGGCTCGAGGCCCGCGACGCGCTCGGCCGCAGCGTGGAGTGCGTACTGCAGGCTCGGGATCGACGGCGCTGCATCCTCGAGCGCGAGCGGGTCGGCAGCGGCCGCCTCGAGCGACCGGAGCGTCGGCGCGAGCTCCCGGCGCAGGTCCCCGAGGGCGCTGCCGTACCCCCGTGGCGACCCGCCGGTGCGCACCTTCGACCCCACACGGCGAGTGTAGCCCCGGGTAGCCGCGGCGGCCGCAGCAGGCGCGTGGTTAGACTCGCCGCCCCATGGCGGCCGACCCCCGACCCCACGGGCGCACTGTCCTCGTCGTCGACGACGAGCCGTCGCTGCGCCTCCTCTGCCGCGTGAACCTCGAGCTCGAGGGGCACCGCGTGCTCGAGGCCGCGCGCGTCGACGAGGCGACGGCGCTCCTGGACGTGGAGACACCGGACGTGATCCTCCTGGACATGCACCTCGGGACGGGGAGCGGGCTCGACGTCCTCGACTCGATCGAAGCGCGGGAGCTTCCCGTACGTGTCGTCCTCCTCTCGGGGACGAGCGACGTGCCTCCGGGCGTGCGGGAACGCGTCGACCGCGTGCTCGGGAAGCCGTTCACGCTGGAGGAGCTCGCCGCCGCAGTCGCCGACGACCCTTCGGGTAGGCTCCGCGGCGCGTGAGCGTCGCGACCGTCAGGACACCTGCGGAGTACGAGGAGCGCCTGGGGCGCTACCTGTTCGAGCGCTCCGAGGAGGCGCGGGCCGTGCGTGTGGGGGAGAAGGAGACCTCCGAACAGGCGGCGATCGTGGAGCGCTACCGCGACCTCTTCTCGCCGGCACAGCTCGACGTGCTCCGGGAGGCGGAGGACGC
>DATMJW010000194.1:0-3253 GCA_035553355.1 Gaiellaceae bacterium
TTCGCGCGGTACGGGATCCCCGTCTCCGAGGGCCGCCTCGCGACGACGCCGGACGAGGCGCGCGCGGCGGCGGAGGAGCTCGGCGGCCCGGTCGTCGTCAAGGCGCAGGTGCTCACCGGCGGGCGCGGCAAGGCGGGCGGGATCAAGCTCGCGGAGTCGGCGGACGAGGCGGAGGCGCGGGCGCGGGACATCCTCGGGCTCGACATCCGCGGCCACGTCGTGCGCAAGCTCTGGATCGAGCGCGCCTCGGAGATCGCGAAGGAGTACTACCTGTCGCTCACGTTCGACCGCGGCGCGAAGAAGCCGCTCTTCATGTTCACGACGCAGGGCGGCGTGGACATCGAAGAGGTCGCGGCCACGAACCCGCAGGCGCTCGTCCGGCTCCACGTCGATCCGCTCGAGGGCTTCCAGCCCTACCAGGCGCGGCGCCTCGTCTACGGCGCAGGCGTCGACGACGCGTCCGAGCAGAAGCAGATCGCGGCGATCGCGCAGAAGCTCTACGACGCGTTCATCGGCACCGACGCGATGCTGTGCGAGATCAACCCGCTGATCGTCACGCCCGAGGGCGAGGTGAAGGCGCTCGACTCGAAGTTCACAATCGACGACAACGCGCTCTACCGGCACCCGGAGATCGCCGAGATGCGCGACCCGGAGGCGGTTCCGCCGGAGGAGCGCTTCGCGCGCGAGAAGGGCGTGACCTACGTGAAGCTCGACGGCGAGGTCGGCGTCCTCGGGAACGGCGCCGGTCTCTCGATGTCGACGGTCGACGTCGTCACGTTCGCCGGCGGCCGCCCCGCGAATTTCTGCGACCTCGGCGGCGGCGGCGACGCCGAGGGCGTCGTCGACGCGCTCGAGGTGATCACGCGCGATCCGCAGGTCCGCTCGATCTTCTTCAACATCTTCGGCGGCATCACCCGCTGCGACGAGGTCGCGAAGGGGATCCTCGCCGCGCTCGACCGCCTCGACATGAGCCGGTACCCGATCGTCGTGCGGCTCGACGGCACGAACGCCGAGGAGGGGCGGCGGATCCTCGCGGAGGCGGGGCGCCCGAACATCCACCCCGAGGCGACGATGCTCGACGGCGCGCGCCGTGCGGTCGAGCTGGCGCAGTCGGCGTGACGGAGCTGTGGTCGCAGCGTGCGGCAGCGTACCGCGACGCCGCCGAGCAGCGCGAGGGCGAGGACCTCGACCTGATCGTGGAGTGGGCGGCGGGAGCGCGAACCGCGCTCGACGTCGCGACCGGGGGAGGCCACGTCGCGCGGCGGCTCCGGGACGCGGGGCTCCAGGTCGTGACGGCCGATCCCGCGCCGGGGATGCGCGCGGACGTCCTCTGCCGCGCCGAGGATCTCCCCTTCGCGGACGGCTCGTTCGACGTCGTCGTGACGCGGATCGCGCCGCACCACTTCGACGACGTCGCCGCCGCCGTCCGGGAGATGGCGCGCGTCGCGCGCGACCTCGTGCTCGTCGAGGACACGCTCTACGAGAGCGACGCGGTGGAGGAGGCGGAGCACCTCCGCGACCCGACGCACGTCCGCTCGCTCTCCGAGGCGGAGTGGCGCGACGTGCTCGCGTCGGCGGGGCTGCGGGTCGAGGAGACGCACGTCGTCGCGAAGCGACGCGACCTCGAGACGTGGCTCGCGCGGACCGACACGCCCGAGGACGTCGCCGAGCGCGTTCGGGAGCTCCTCGCCGACCACGTCGAGCGCGGCGAGTACGTCGACCGGAAGATCATGTTGAAAGCGAGGAAGAGCTAGTGGCGATCATCGTCGACCGGGACACGAAGCTCGTCGTCCAGGGCCTCACCGGCTCCGAAGGCCGCTTCCACGGCATCCGCAACCGCAACTACGGGACGCAGGTCGTCGCCGGCGTGACCCCCGGCAAGGGCGGTCAGGACGTGGAGGGGATCCCGGTCTTCGACACGGTCGCCGACGCCGTCCGCGAGACCGCTGCCAACACGTCGATGGTGTTCGTGCCCGCGCGGTTCGCGGCGGACGCGATCTACGAGGCGGTCGACGCCGGCATCGGCACCGTCATCTGCATCGCGGAGGGGCTGCCGGCGCACGAGATGCTGCGCGTCTACTCCTACATCCGCCCGCGTGGCGTGACGATGCTCGGCCCGAATTGCCCCGGCGCGCTGTCGCCGGGCAAGGCGAACGTCGGGATCATCCCCGCGGAGATCTTCCGCGAGGGCAACATCGGCCTCGTCTCGCGGTCGGGCACCCTGACGTACCAGATCGGCCACGAGCTGACGCAGATGGGCCTCGGCAACTCGACGATCGTCGGCATCGGTGGCGATCCGATCGTCGGCTCGTCGTTCATCGACGTGCTCGAGAAGTTCGAGGCCGACCCCGAGACCGAGTTCGTCGTGCTCGTGGGCGAGATCGGTGGCGACGAGGAGGAGAAGGCGGCGGCCTACATCGAGAGCTCGATGTCGAAGCCGGTCGTCGCCTACATCGCCGGCTTCACCGCTCCCCCCGGGAAGACGATGGGCCACGCGGGCGCGATCATCTCCGGCTCGTCGGGGACGGCCCAGGCGAAGAAGGACGCACTCGAGGCGAAGGGCATCCGCGTCGGCACCTCGCCGACCGAGGCCGCGCAGCTCGTCGCCGAGATCGCCCGCTAGTCGCGCGCCCGGCTCGGAGCCGCGCCGCGAGCGGTGTTCCGACGGCGTGCGTACCCTCTGTACGTGACACAGACCTCCTCCCAGGCGATCCCGTTCGGCGAGTTCGCGCCGGCGCTCCTGCTCGATGTCGTCGCGATCGCGGTGCTCGCCTACGCGATCTACTACCGCCGCCACGGCCGCCGCGACCTGCTCACGGCGTACGTCTGCTTCAACATCGGCCTCTTCGCGGTCGTCACGGCGATGGCGGCCGGCGGCGAGATCGTCAGCATCGGACTCGGGCTCGGCCTGTTCGGTGCGCTGTCGATCATCCGGCTGCGCAGCGAGGAGATCAGCTACGTCGAGGTCGCGTACTTCTTCGCGGCGCTCGCGCTCGGGATCGTGAACGCGATCCGGCCGGGCTCGATCGGGTTCGCGGTGCTCCTGAACGGCGTCGTCCTGCTCGCGATGTTCGCGATGGACCGGCTGGAGCCGCACCGCGGAGTTCGGCGCATGACGCTCGTGCTCGACGAGGTCCGCACCGACGACGTGTCGCTCCGCGCCGAGCTCGAGCGGCGGCTCGGCTTCACCGTGGTGGAGACGACGGTCGTCGGGGTCGACTACGTGCGGGAGACGATGACCGTCGACGTCCGG
>DATMJW010000195.1:0-3295 GCA_035553355.1 Gaiellaceae bacterium
CCTCGGCGGCGTGTGGGCGGACCGGCTGCCACGGCACCACGTCATGGTCGGTTCGAACGTCACGAACGCCGCCGCGCAGGGCGTCGCCGCGCTGCTGCTCCTGACGGGGACTGCCGAGCTGTGGCAGCCGGTCCGCCCACACGCCGCCGAGGAGGAGGAAGACGATCTGCGGGATCGTCCGCGCCGCGAGGACGAGCCCCACCGACGCGAGCGAGTCCGTCAGGTCGAGGACGGCGAACGCGAGCGCGATCGGCGCGATCGCCGTGCCGGCGAACGAGATCGTCCGGCCGAGGAAGAGAAGCCGGAACTCGCGCGCTCGGAGCGGCGCGAGACTAGCTCTCACGGCGCTTGTCGCGCCAGCGCGCGAGGCCGGCGTAGGACTGCCAGAAGGGCATCGCGCGATCGTAGGCGTCTGCCTCCTCCGGGGTGAAGTCCTGCCGCGCCGCAGCGACGAACTCGTCCTCCTCGATCCCGGACTCCACGCGTGCCGCCCACGCGTGCAGCCGTTCCCGCAACTCCATCAGGTGCCTCGCGACGTCCTCGACGACGCCGAAGTGGACGAGCGCGAGGCGCTCCGGCGACCGCCGCTCGATCTCGTCGAGCGTGCGGAGCCATGCGTCGAGGTCGAACTCCGGCGGCGGCGTCGGCGGCAGCACGCTGGGGTGCGGGTCGATCCGCACACCGGCGGCGTCGCCCGCGTAGAGCGTGCCGTCGCGGCCGAGGTAGCAGACGTGGTGCGACGCGTGCCCCGGCGCCGGGAAGCAGTCGAGGCCGACGACGCGTTCGCCGACGACGTGCACGTTCTCCTCGGGCACCGGCGCGAGCTCGCCCCACAGCTCGTCGAACGCCTCGCCGTAGAGCCGCCGCGCGCTCCGCTCGAGCCGCGACGGGTCGACGAGGTGCGGAGCCCCCGCGGCGGACACGTGCACCTGCAGGTGGAGCAGCCGCCGCACGAGCGTTCCCGCTGCGCCGGCGTGGTCGAGGTGGATGTGCGAGAGCAGCAGGTGGCGGACGTCCTCGAGCGCGAGCCCCCGCTCCGCGAGACCCCGCGCGAGCGCGTCGACGCACGTCGCGGGGCCGCAGTCGAAGAGGGCGAGGCCGTCGTCGGTCTCGATCGGGTAGACGCCGATCGTGCGTGCGTTGCCGCCGTGGAGGAGGTCGACCGGCGACGGCGCCACCGCGGGTTACGCCGAGGCGCGTGCCGGGACGAGCGCCTGCTCGAGATCCGCGATCAGGTCGTCGACGGACTCGATCCCGACGGAGAGCCGGACGAGGTTCCGCGGCGCGGCAAAGGGAGCGTCCGCGGTCGACGCGTGCGTCATCCGCGCCGGGTGCTCGATCAGGCTCTCGACGCCGCCGAGCGACTCCGCGAGCGCGAAGAGCCTCGTGCGCCCGACGAGCTCGACCGCCTCCTCCTCCGTCTCCGTGAGGAAGGAGATCATCCCGCCGAAGTCGCGCATCTGCCGCGCCGCGATCTCGTGCCCCGGGTGCGACGGCAGGCCCGGATAGAGCACCTGCGTCACCGACGGCTGCCCCTCGAGCCACGACGCGATCGCGCGCGCGTTCTCGCAGTGCCGCTGCATCCGCAGCGCGAGCGTCTTCAGCCCACGCAGCACGAGCCAGGAGTCGAACGGGCCCGGGACGGCGCCCAGCGACTTCTGCAGGAAGAAGAGGCGCTCGGCGATCGAGGGGTCGTTCGTCGCCGCGAAGCCGCCGACGACGTCCGAGTGGCCGCCGAGGTACTTCGTCGTCGAGTGCATCACGACGTCCGCCCCGAGGTCGAGCGGCTGCTGGAGGTAGGGCGTCGCGAAGGTGTTGTCGACGACGAGAAGCGCGCCGGCCGCCTTCGTCGCGCGCGCCACGGCCGCGATGTCGACGACGTTCAGGAGCGGGTTCGACGGCGTCTCGATCCAGACGAGCCGCGTGCGCTCGTCGAGGTGCTCGTCGAGCCGTGCGAAGGCGTCGGCAGGGAGGTAGTCGAACCGGTAGCCCTTCGGCTCGTACACCTGCGACGTCATCCGGTAGACGCCGCCGTACACGTCCGCGATCAGGACGACCCGGTCGCCGGGGTCGACGAGGTGCATCAGCGTCGTCGTCGCGCCGAGGCCGGAGGAGAACGCGATCCCGTGCGCGGCGTTCTCGAGCGACGCGAGCGCGGTCTGGAGCGCCGTCCGGGTCGGGTTGCCGACGCGCGCGTAGTCGTACCCCTTGTGCTCGCCGACGGCGTCCTGCACGAACGTCGAGGTCTGGTAGATCGGCGTGATGATCGCGCCGGTCGCCGGGTCGGGGTCCTGTCCGTCGTGGATGGCCCGCGTCTCGAAGCCGAGCTGCCGGTCGTCGTCGCTCACGCCGCGATCGTATCGGCGCCGAGCCACTCGCCGAGGTCGGCGAGCGCCTCGGGGAGGCGCGACACGTCGCCCCACGCCCCGAGCAGCTCGAGCGTGCGCGTGCGGCGGTCGAAGCGCGGCTCGGCGCGGCCGACGAGCCGGTCGCCGACGAGGAGGGGCAGCACGTAGTAGCCGTACTCCCGCTTCGCCGCGGGGACGAACATCTCGAGCCGGTAGCGGAACCCCCAGAGCGCCTCCGCACGGTCGCGGTCGTACACGAGCCGGTCGAAGGGGGAGAGGAGGACGGCGCGGTCCGGCACCGGCCCGTCCTCGACCTCGGGGTGCGCCTCCCAGCCGGCCTTTGCGAGCCGCACTCCCTGCGCGCGGAAGCGCCGCTCGGCCCGGATCCGCTCCGCCTCCCGGATCGGCACCGTCTCCGTCTCCGGCCAGACGCGCTCCGTCAGGTCCCACAGCCGCTCGGCGCCCGCCCGCCCGGCGACCGTCACCTCGCCGTAGAGGTGGAGCGCGAGCAGCATCAGCCCGACGCGGCGCGACCCCCACCAGCGGTGCTTCTGCCGCGGCCCCCGCGCGCGGTCCTCGAGCGCGCGCGAGGGCAGCGGCCCGCGCTGCTCGAGCTCGCGCAGCACGTAGCGGCGGAAGGCGCGGTTCTCGGTCTGGAACTCGCGCGCCCACCGCTGGCTCTTCGTCCGCCGCGAGCGACGGAAGTCGCGGATCCGCGCGCGCACGAGCGGCAGGTCCTCGAGCGGGTAGATGAACGCGTCGTACTCGAAGAGCGCGCGCTCCTCCCAGAGCAGCCGGTCGAGCTCGCCGCGGTCGTAGCCAGGCCCGAGCCGGCTGAAGAGGACGAGGTGCTGCGGCCGCTCGACCGGCTGCACGACGTCGATCTGGAGGAATCCGAGCCGCCGGACCGTCTCGAGGACGCCGCTCGCGCCCCCGTCGAGGAGCTG
>DATMJW010000196.1:0-16757 GCA_035553355.1 Gaiellaceae bacterium
CCAGCTGGTACGACGGCCGCGCGAGTCGCCGCTGCTCGAACTGGCCGGACATCGCGACCAGCCGCTCCGCCGCGGCAGCGAGATCCTCGCGCGCCACAGCGCGCCCCCACGCGTAGGCGCGCGTTCGCCCGTCGGCGAAGACGCGGCGCGCGAGCACGAGCCCCGGCTCGTCCTCGGGCGCGAGATCCGCGAGCGCGCGCAGGTCATCGTCGTCGAAGAAGCCGTCGGGGACGTCGAACTCCGCCTCGACGTACGCCTCGGCCGCACCCGGGCCGACGGCCCCCGCGTCACCCTTCGCGCCGAGCAGCAGCCCGAACGCCTGCGCGAGGATCGTCTTCCCTGCGCCCGTCTCGCCGGTGATCGCGTTCAGGCCCGCTGCCGGCTCGAGCGCCGCCGCCCGGATCAGCACGAGGTTCTCGATGCGGAGGCTGCGGAGCATCTACGGGGCGAACGTGCGCGTGTAGCGGCTGAAGAAGGTGACGTCCGGCAGGCTCGCGAGCAGCGAGCGCTGGTCGCCCATGCGCGCGCGGATACGCGCACCCGGTGGCAGCTCGGCGACCTCGTGCCCGTCGACGAGTGCGGTGGCGGGGACGTCGGGAGTCCGGTTCCAGACGATGAGGTCGCGACCGCGGCCGACGACGAGCGGGCGTGCGTTGAGCGAGTGCGGCGCGACGAACGTCACCGCCATCGCGTCGAGGCCCCACACGAGCACCGGGCCGCCGTTCGAGAAGTTGTAGCCGGTGGATCCCGAGGGCGTGGAGCAGACGACGCCGTCGCAGCCGCGACGGCCGAGCGACTCGCCGCCGACCGCCCATTCGAGCTGGATCATCCGGCCCACGCGGCCGCTCGTGACGACGAGGTCGTTGACCGCGACGCGACGCTCGCCGCCGACCTCGACGTCGAGCGTCGGCAGCTCGGCGACGTCGAAGTCGCCGGCGAAGACGCGGACGAGGCCGTTCTCGAGCTCTTCCGCGGGAATCGACGAGAGGAAGCCGACGCGGCCGAAGTTGACGCCGATCACGGGGATCCCGGTGCCGAGGAAGCGGCCGAGCGCGCGCAGCATCGTCCCGTCGCCGCCGAGCACGATCGCGACGTCGGCGTCGGCGACCGCCCCGTCCGCCGGAGGCAGCTCGTGCTTCGCCGCCTCGTCCTCGTCCACGAGGAGCTCGACGTCGTGCTCGCGCGCCAGGGTTGCGAGACGAGCGAGCGCCGGGCCGATCGTCTCGCGCTTGCCGTGCGTGATCACGGCTGCGCGAGTCACGGCCTCAGCCGACGGCGGCGTCGATCCGGTCGTCGATGTCATCGGGAATCGCTGCCTCGCTCGCGGGGACGAAGTGAACGACGAACTCGCGGTTGCCCTTGGGCCCGGGAAGCCCTGAGTCTACGACCCCCACCGGCGCGGCACCCCATCGCGGCGCGGCTGCGACGACCGAGCGGAGGACGCGCCGGTGGACGGCCGGGTCGCGAACGACGCCGCCCCGCCCCACCTCCTCCCGGCCCGCCTCGAACTGCGGCTTCACGAGCACGAACGCGTCCCAGCTCTCCGCGAGGAGCGGCAGCACCGGCGGGAGCACGAGGCCGACGCCGATGAACGAGACGTCGCACACGAGCAGGTCGGGTGCGAAGGGGAGCTCCCGCAGGTCACGCGCGTTCGTGCGCTCGAGCACCGTCACGCGCGGGTCGTTCCGGAGCCTCGGGTGCAGTTGCCCGTAGCCGACGTCCACCGCGACGACGCGTGCAGCGCCGTGCTGCAGCAGAACGTCGGTGAACCCGCCGGTCGACGCACCGAGGTCGATCGCGCTCCGCCCGCCCGGGTCGAACCCGAACGCCGCGAGCGCGTTCGCGAGCTTCTCGCCGCCGCGGGAGACGTACCGGGGCGGCCGCTCGACCGTCACCTCCACGGCGTCGTCGACCTGATGACCGGGTTTGTCGTAGCCCCGAACGAGCCCGGCGAGGACGAGCGCCTGCGCCTGTGCGCGGCTCTCCGCGAGGCCGCGTTCGACGAGGAGGACGTCCAGGCGCTTCTTCACGTTGGGAGGGTAGTCCCGCGACCTGTTACATCACCGTCGTGGAACTGCACGGAGAGCGTGTCGTCCTGCGGACGCTCGCGGAGCAGGACGCCCCGCGGCTGGCGGAGCTCGCCGCCGAGCCTTCGGTCGCTACGTGGTGGCCGGGGGTGACGGAGGAGCACGTCGTCGCCAAGGCGCGGCGGGAGGGCGACGAGGCGGATGTCGTCTCGTTCGCGATCCTCGTCGACGGCGACGTCGCGGGGCTGATCCAGTACTACGAGGAGGAGGACGAGGACTTCAGGCACGCCGGGATGGACCTCTTCCTCGGCGCACCGTTCCAGGGTCGCGGCCACGGCGGCGACGCCGTTCGCACGCTCGCGCGGCACCTCGTGCGCGACCGCGGTCACCACCGCCTCGTCATCGACCCGGCGGCCGACAACGAGCGCGCGATCCGCTGCTACGAGCGCGTGGGCTTCCGGCGCGTCGGCGTGATGCGCCGCTACTGGCGCGACGCCGACGGCGTGTGGCGCGACGGCGTCCTGCTCGACCTGCTCGCCGACGAGCTCGCCTGACGCGTCCGCCCGGCGCCGCGTCGCCGAGGCGACGCGGCGCCGGTCACGGACGGCACACTTTCGGCGCACACCCGTCACAGCACCGTGCGTGCGCGCGCGATAGCGTTTCGTCAGGGACACCCGGGGTGCCCCTGGGGCACGTTGTGGCCCCGTTCGGAGGTACAGGGCGATTGGACAGCTACCGGCGCAGGATCACGAGCGAAGAGGAGCGCGAGGGGTACATCCTCGTCGAGGAGCGCGCGCTCGCGATGTTCCCGCCGGTCGGCGAGGAGTTCGCGCTCGGCGGCCGACCGGCGCGCATCCGCGCGGTCGCGGACGACGCCGCCGAGCTCTACGTGATCGACCGCGACGGCGTGCGGCGCGGCCAGGAGGTCGTCATCACGCTGCTCGACGACGGCGAGTACGGCTACCGCTAGCGGCGGCGCCTACGACGTCCGCGCCGCGAGCGCGGCCACGAGCTCCGCCAACACGGCGGTGTCCGCCGGGAGTGCGTCGAGCCGCTCGCGCGTCCGCTCGGCGGCCTCGGCCGCGAGCGCCCGCGCCCCGTCCACCCCGTGCGTCAGCACGTAGCCGTCACGGTCGAGGACGTCGTCGACGATCTGGAAGAGGAGGCCGAGCTCGTCGCCGAACGCGCGCCACGGCGCCTGCTCCGGCCCCGGGACGCCTGCCACCCACAGCGCGAGGCCGACCGACGCACCGAACAGGCACCCCGTCTTCAGGCGATGCAGCGCGGCGAGATCCGCGGTGTCGCCGGTGACGTCGCGGTACTGGCCGCCGATCATCCCGAGCGTCGCCGTCGCGAGCTCCCGCGCCACCTCCGGCTCGTCGTACGAGAGCGCGAGCCGAAACGCCTCTGCGAGCAGCGCGTCCCCCGCGAGCAGCGCCACCGCCTCCCCGTACGCCACGTGCACCGTCGGGCGACCGCGCCTCTCGTCGTCGTCGTCGAGTGCGGGAAGGTCGTCGTGGACGAGCGAGAACGTGTGCACGAGCTCGAGCGCGAGCGCCCCCGGAAGGCACCGTTCGGCGTCGGCGCCCGCGGCCTCCCCGACCGCGAGGCACAGAACCGGGCGCACGCGCTTGCCGCCGCCGGAGAGCGCGTATCGCACGGGCTCGGCGAGGCCGCCGAGGTCGCGACCGAGAGCGATCTCGCCGAGCGCGCGCTCGACGAGCGCGCGCAGCTCCTCAGGCGCCTGCGCCATCGGCGCGGCGGCGCGCCTTCGTCAGCTCGCTCTCGACCTCCTTCGCGAGCTCGGCGAGCTCCGCCAGCACGTCGACCGCCGCCTCGGCGTCCTCCTCCGCCGCGAGCCGCTCGAGCTCCGCGCGCGTCGCCTTCAGGCGCTCGAGGAGCTCCTCCGCGCGCGTCAGCGCCTCGTCCGCGGAGCCGCCGAGCTCCGTCACGCCGCCTCCCGCGCAATCCGGCCGAGGATGCCGTTCACGAGCTTCGCCGCGTCCTCCGACGCGTACCGCTTCGCGAGCACCACGGCCTCGTTGATCGCGACCTCGGTCGGCACGCTTCCCTCCTCGAGCTCGTGGATCCCGACGCGCAGCACGTTGCGCTCGAGCGTACCGAGGCGGTCGGCGGTCCACCCCTCGGAGACCTCGGTGATGCGGCGGTCGAGCTCCGGCGCCCGATCCGAGACCGCCTGCGCCAGCTTCACGGCGAACGGGTCGGGGACGCCCTCGTAGAGGGACGCGAGCGGCTGGCCCGTGAGATCCCACTGGTACAGGAGGAAGAGCGCCGTTCGGCGCGCCTGGCGGCGGCTCGTCGTCGTCACCGCTCCAGCTCCTCGATCGAGACGTCGACCGCCTCGACCTCGAGTCCCGCCGACCGTCCGAGCGCGTGCGACACGCTGCGCTGGACAGCGGCTGCGAGCTCCGGGAGCACCGACCCGTAGCGGACGGCCAGCTCCAGCGCGACGCGGACGCGACCGCCGGAGACGACGACGTCGAGGCCACGGCGCGGCCGGCGCACCCTCGCTCCGTCGACCAGCTCGGCGGCGGTGACGACGAGGGCGGCCAGCGCGTCGCGCTCGATCCGGATCGCGCCGCGCGGGCCGTCGACCGTGTGGGCGTTCTGGGTCACGCGGCAGCGCCTGCCGCAGCGAGCGTCGGCAGCTCGTCCGCGTGGTCGACGAGGAAGCTCGTCGAGTAGCCGCCGGCGCGGAACGTCCCCGACCGGAGGATGTCGAGCGCCAGCTCGCGCGTCGTCGGCACGCCGTCGAGCTCGAGCTCCTCGAGCGCGCGGATGCCGCGCGCGATGGCGGCGTCCCTGTCCTCGGCCCAGACGACGAGCTTCGCGATCATCGAGTCGTAGTACGGGGAGATCGCGGCGCCCTCCTCGAGGAACGTATCGACGCGCACGCCCGGGCCCAGCGGTGCGCGGAAGCGCGTGATCGTCCCCGGCGCCGGCGCGAAGTCCCGCGACGGGTCCTCCGCGTTGAGGCGGATCTCGATCGCGTGGCCGCGTCGCGGCGCACGCCCGACGACCGGCAGCCGCTCGCCCGCCGCCACGCGCAGCTGCTCGCGCACCACGTCGATCCCGGTCACGAGCTCGCTGACCGGATGTTCCACCTGGAGTCGCGCGTTCAGCTCGATGAAGTGGAACTGCCCGTCGGCACCGAGAAGGAACTCGAACGTGCCCGCGTTCTCGTAGCCGATCGCTCTGCAGGCACGCTCGGCCGCCGCCTCCATCTCCTCGCGCGTCTCCGGGGTCAGCGCCGGCGACGGCGACTCCTCGACGAGCTTCTGGTGGCGCCGCTGGATCGAGCACTCCCGCTCTCCGAGCGTGAGGACGCCATCGTGGCGGTCGCACAGCACCTGGATCTCGACGTGGCGCGCCGGCACGACGGCCTTCTCCAGATACAGCGTGCCGTCACCGAACGCAGCCTCGGCCTCGGATCGCGCCGTCGAGTAGGCGGCCTCGAGCTCATCCGGGTGGCGGACGAGGCGCATCCCCTTGCCGCCCCCGCCTGCGACGGCCTTCAGGAGGACGGGGAAGCCGAGCTCGCCCGCGGCCGCCCGCACCTCCGCGAGCGACGCGCCGCCCTCGGTGCCCGGCACGAGCGGCACGTCTGCGGCCCGCATCTCGGCCTTCGCGCGCGCCTTGTCGCCCATCCGCTCCATCACCTCCGCCGGCGGCCCCACGAAGACGAGGTCGTTGTCCTCGCACGCACGGACGAAGTCCGGGTTCTCGGAGAGGAACCCGTAGCCCGGGTGAACCGCGTCGCACCCGGTCGTCTCCGCGGCGGCGACGATCGACGGGATCCGGAGGTAGCTCTGTGTCGCCGCCGGCGGGCCGACGCAGACGGCGTGGTCGGCGAGACGCACGTGGAGCGAGTCGCGATCGGCGGTCGAGTACACGGCGACCGCCTCGACGCCGAGCTCGTGCAGCGCACGGATCACGCGGACCGCGATCTCGCCGCGATTGGCCACCAGGACGCGCGAGAACACCGCTGCCCCGTCAGACCGCCGGCGGCGGCGCGATCGGCTCGAGCTCGAAGAGGAGCTGCCCGAACTCGACCGGCTGGCCGCTCTCCACGTGGATCGCGGTCACCCGCCCCGCCGACTCGGCCTTCAGCTCGTTGAAGAGCTTCATCGCCTCGAGCAGGCAGAGCGTCTGCCCAGGCGCGACGACGTCGCCGACCTCCACGAACGGCGGCGACCCCGGCTCCGGCTGCCGGTAGAAGACGCCGACCATCGGCGACTCGATGCGGATGGAGCCGAGCGCCGGCGCCGACACGACCGGCAGCTCGCCCGGCTCGTCCTCTGCGAGCGGCGCGACGACGTGCATCGGCACCGGCTGCTGCTCGCGGCGGCGCACGGAGACGCGCATCCCCTCATCCTCGATCTCGACCTCCGCGACGCCGCTCTCCTGGACGATGCGGACGATCTCGCGGATGCGCTCGGCGCGCGACTGCTCGACGGCGGAGCCGAGGGTGTCGTCGCGGGAGTGGCGGGCCCGGATGTTCTGGAGGAGCGGCTCGGCCTCCTCGCCGAAGAGCGCGATCAGCACGAGCTCCTCCTCGCTCGCGGCGAGCCCCTGCGCCTCGGCGCGGACGTCCTCCGCCGTCGGCGGGTCGTCGTCGAACGGCACGCCGTCGGTGAGCAGCGCGACGGCGCGCGCCACCGTCGCGTCGATCGGTGCCGGCGTGGCGCCGTAGCGGCCCTCGATCAGCGCGCGGAACTCGTCGACGACCGTGCCGTAACGCCGCGCGGCGAGGACGTGGATCAGCGCCTGCGAGGCGAGGATCTGCCCGATCGGCGCCGCGAGCGGCGGGAACCCCGTCTCTTGCCGGACGCGCTGGAGCTCCTCGATCACCTCGAGCAGGCGGTCGCCCGCGCCCTGGGCGCGGAGGTGCGTGTCGAGCGCGGCGACGAGCCCCGGCGGCAGGTCGTACTCCGCCGCGCGCACGGCGAGACGGGGAGCGAGCGGCGCCACGGGCTCGTCGCCGATGTGCTCGTCGACGAGGTCCGACGCGTCCCACAGCTTCGCCTCGTCGGCGCCGGTGTCGTATCCCATGCCCTCGAGCGCCGAGACGAGGGACTCGCCGGAGACGCGGTGGAGCGTGAGAGCGACGGGGTAGACGGCCGTCGCGACGACGTCCGCGCCGGCGCGCGCCGCCTCGAGCGCGGCAGCGAGCGCGGCGCCTCCGGCGCCCTGGCAGTAGAGCCCGACCGGCAGCCCCGACGCCTCGGCGACGCGTGCGACGAGCTCGTTCGCCTGGTGCGGCCCGAGCCCGCCCGTCGGGTCGTGGATGAGCGCGCGTGCCGCCCCGAGGTCGGCGAGCTCGCGCGACTGCTCCACGAGCTTGTCGGTGCCGCCAGGGCTCCCGGGGCTGTAGACGAGGCCTGCGTGGAACTGACCGCCCGCGTCGACGATCGCCTCTCCCGCCTCGCGCAGGTTCGACACGTCGTTGAGCGGGTCGTGGAGGCGGAAGACGTCGATCCCGTTCTCGGCGGCGGAGCTGACGAACCGACGGATGAAGTCGGCGCCGACCGGGCGCGACCCGACGAGGAACCGGCCGCGGAGGGCGATCCCGAGCGGCGTCTTCGTGCGCGCCTTCAGCGCGCGGATGCGCTCCCACGGGCTCTCGACGCCGCGCCGGACGGCCGCGTCGAAGACGCCCCCGCCCGAGACCTCGAGGCACGAGCATCCTGCGGTGTCGAGGATCTCCGCGAGCCGCAGGAGTTCGGACGTCGGCATCCGCCCGGCGAGGGGCTCCTGCGAGAGCAGGCGGATGGTCGTGTCGATCAGCCGCGGCACGAGGCGGAGCCTAACCGAGCGCGTCCGCGCGCTACCCGGCGACGCTCCCGGGCACTCCTGCCGCCGCAGGCCGCCACCGCGCGCCGACGCTGCGGAGGCCGTCGACGCTTGTGTTGTTTCAACACAAGCTCCCGCTCCACCGCTGCGGCAGGCGCGAGCGAACGACTTTGTGTTTCTGAAACACAAGCTGTGGAGAACCGCGGTCGTTTTCCACAGGCGCGGACGGCGCCGGTCGCTCGGCGAACGAGGGCGTTGGTGGGCGGGACGCCGCTGCTCGGTGCGACCGCGGGTCGGGGCCGGGCGCGACCGCGGCCGCGCATTCCCGGCCTACGCCGGGTGCCAGCTGCCGGCGCGGACGCGATAGGCGTGCCCGGCGCCTTCGGCGGCCGCCGCGAGCGCGGCGTCGACCTCTTCCTGCGTCGCGGCAGCGTCGAGCACCACCATCGCCTCGTCGGCGGTCTCGTCGATATCGACCGACCGCACCGCCCCCAGCGGCTCGAGCGCCTCCCGTACGAGCGCCGCGCACGATGCGCAGCCGGCCTGCTCGACGGCGAACGTTACCGTCACGCGCGCGAGATGTACCGCGCCTCGCGCGGATCGACCTTCACGCGGTCGCCCACGTTGACGAAGAGCGGGACCTGCACGACCGCGCCCGTCTCCAGCGTCGCGGGCTTCGTCACGTTCGAAACGGTGTCGCCCTTCACGCCGGGCTCGGTCTCCGTGACCGTCAGCTCGACCGACGCGGGCAGCTGGACGCCGGACGGCTTCCCGTCGACCGTCAGCATCTGCACTGAGCTCGACGGCTGCAGGAAGTCGAGCGCCTCCGCGACGGAAGCGCGCGGGAGCGTGAACTGGTCGTACGTCTCCTCGTCCATGAAGTGGGCGTCGCTGCCGTCCTCGTAGAGGTACTGGACGTTCTTGACCTCGGTGTGGATCCGGTTGAACTTCTCCCCCGCCCGGAACGTCTTGTCGACGACGGCGCCGGATTCGAGGTTCTTCAGCTTCGTCCGGACGAACGCGCCGCCCTTGCCGGGCTTCACGTGCTGGAACTCGACGATGCGCCACACCGCGCCCTCCAGCCCGATGTGCATGCCGTTCCGGAACTGGTTCGTGGAGACGACGTCGGCCATGGCCGCGCGTGACTCTAGCTGACGGTCGCGAGCTCCTTCGGCGCCTGTGTGAGGCGTTCGCGCCCATTGTCGGTGACGAGGACCATGTCCTCGATCCGGACTCCTGCGGCGCCCGGGAGGTAGATCCCGGGCTCGCAGCTGATCACGTTCCCGGCCTCGAGCGTGTCCGTCGACTCCGGCCGCGCGACCGGCGCCTCGTGCACCTCGAGGCCGATCCCGTGGCCGAGGCCGTGGCCGAAGTGGTCGCCGTAGCCCGCCGCCGCGATCAGGTCGCGAGCCGCCGCGTCGGCGGCACTCCCGGCGGCCCCGGGCCCCATCGCCTCGAGGCCGGCGAGCTGCGCCTGCCGGCACGTCTCGTAGATCTCCGCCAGCTGGTCCGGCAGGTCGCCGGTCGCGAACGTCCGCGTGCAGTCGGAGGCATAGCCGTCGACCCGGCAACCCGCGTCGACGATCACGAGCGTGTTCGGCTCGATCGCGACGTCGCGGTTGTCGGAATGGGGGCTCGCGCCGTTCTCGCCCGCGGCGACCATGGCGTCGAACGAGAGCTCCGACGAGCCGTGCTCGTGGAAGAGCTCGCGGATTCTCCACACGAGCTCGATCTCCGTCCGCCCCGTGAACCGCTCCTCCGCGAGCGCCCCGAAGACGCGGTCCGAGATCGCGGCCGCCTCGCGCAGGATCGCGATCTCCCCGTCGTCCTTGACCGCGCGCAGCCGCTCGACCAGCCCCTGCTGCGGGACCGCGTCGACGCCGCCGGTGCGCAGCGTCTCGAGCGCCGCGACCGTGAGCACGTGCCCCTCGACCCAGACGGTGCGGCCGGCGAGCCGCGTTGCGAGGTCGCTCACGACCGCGCGCGCCGTCTGCTCGAAGCGGACGCCCTCGACCTTCGCGGCCTTGCGGGCGTACCTGAAGTCGGTGAAGAGCGTCGCGTCGCCGTCCGGCTCCACCAGCACCGCCGCGTTCGAGCTCTGCATCCCCGTCAGGTAGCGGACGTTGACGGTGCTCGACACGAGCAGCGGCTCGTCGATGAGCGCGGCGAGCCGGTCGATCCGGGTTTCCGTGGTCGTCACTGCGTCACCTCCCGCGCCTGCACCTCGGAGACGAGGTACTCCAGCGCCTCGCGGTAGCCGTCGGGGCCCTTCCCGGTGATCCGCCGAATGGCCAGATCGGCGAGCACCGAGTGCTGCCGGAACTCCTCGCGCTCCTCGATCGCCGAGAGGTGCACCTCGACGACCGGCACCGTGAAGAGCTCGACGGCGTCGCGGATCGCGTAGCTGTAGTGCGTCCAGGCGCCCGGGTTCAGGATCACGCCGTCGGCCCAGTCCAGGGCGTCGTGGCACCACTCGACGAACTGCCCCTCGTGGTTCGTCTGGCGGCAGCGCGTGGTGCACTCGAGGTCGCGCGACCAGCGGTAGATGCGGCTCTCGAGCTCTGCGAGCGTGATCGTGCCGTAGACCGCGGGGTCACGGCGGCCGAGCACGTCGAGGTTCACCCCGTTGAGGACGCCGACGCGCACCGCGCGACTCTACCCCGCGATCAGGGAGTCGAGAGCCGCACGTACGTCGGCGGGCGGCACCTCGACGCCCGTGCGCGGCCGGCCCGGCGCGTCGAGCAGCACGAGCCGCGGCGACCCGCCCGAGGCCTTCTTGTCGCGGGCGAGCGCAGCCCAGGCGCGGTCGCGGTCGACCCGCACCGGCTCGGGCCGGAGCTCGCGCTCCACGTCGCGGGTGTCGACGCCGGAGAGCCGGAGCGCCGCCAGCAGCCCGAGCGCGACGGCCCGGCCGTGCGGGAGCGAGAAGTCCGCCGCCGCCTCGAGCGCGTGCGCGAACGTGTGCCCCAGGTTGAGCTGCTGCCGCGGGCCGCGGTCGTAGGGGTCGCGCAGGCACACCGCCACCTTGAAGGCGGCGGCGAGGCGGATGCCGTCGCCGAGTGGGAGCTCCCAGAGGCGCTCGCCCAGAAGGAGCCCGGTCTTCACGAGCTCGGCGCGGCCGTTCAGGAGCTCTCCCTCCGGGAGCGTGTCCAGGAGCTCGGGGTCGATCACCGTCCGCACCGGCCAGTGGAACGCGCCGACGAGGTTCTTGCCCTCCGGGAGGTCGACGGCCGTTTTCCCGCCGATCGCCGCGTCGACCTGGCCGACGAGCGTCGTCGGCACGGGGACCCACGGGACGCCGCGCAGGTAGGTCGCGGCGGCGAAGCCCGCGACGTCGGTGGTCGCGCCCCCGCCGAGTGCGACGAGGACGCCGTCGCGATCGAGTCGGAAGCCGCGCCAGAGCCGCTCCGCGACCGCGAGCTGCTTCGCCTCCTCCCCGGCCGGCACCTCGTGGGTCGCCCGCGCTCGGCCGCCGAGCCCGAGCTGCGCCTCCATCCCGTGGATCCCGGCGACACGCGCATCGGTGACGAGCTCGACTGCCGCGTCGCCGGGGACGAGCGTCGCGAGCCTCCCGAGCGAGCCGCTCTCGACATGGACGCCGCCGGCGGCGAGCACGGCGCCTTCGACGTCCGCCGCGGCGGCGTCCGCGACCTCCGCGTAGAGCGGCGCGCGCCGCTCGTACAGCTCGCGGAACGACGTCTCGTCCTGCGCGAGCGGGCGGTCGCCGCCCGCGACGCGCGCCCACGCGGTGTCGGCGTCGACCTCGACGAGGAGCGTGAACGCGTCGCGGAGCGCCTCCCGGACGGCCGGCGACTCCACCGCGCCGCCGCCGAGTGCGACGACGAGCGGCTCGCGGCCCGCCAGGGCCGCAGCGACGGCGCGGGCCTCGTGCTCGCGGAACGTGCCCTCGCGGAAGAGGTCGGCGACTGCGCACCCCGTCGCGGCCTCGACCGCGGCGTCGGTGTCGACGAACGGCCGCCCGAGACGCTCTGCGAGCGCCGCGCCGAGGGTCGTCTTCCCGGCGCCCATGAAGCCGGTCAGGACGAGGTGGCGGCCTAGTGCGTGCGCTGCCAGGGGATCCGCTCCAGGTAGGCGCGGTGCGCAGCGACGAGGTCACCGATCGCGTCGCCGCCGAACTTCTCCTTCGCGGCCCGTGCGAGCTCCCACGCGACCGCGGCCTCCGCCACCACCGCGAGCGCCTCCACCGCCGAGACGTCGCTGCGCTCGACGAGCGCCTGCGCGGCCTCGCCGGTGGCGAGGTCGACGGAGTCGAGCGGCTTCATCAGGGTCGGCAGCGGCTTCATCGCGGCGCGGACGACGACCTCCTCGCCGTTCGAGACCCCGCCCTCGATGCCGCCTGCGCGATTCGTCCGCCGCGCGAGACCCGGGTCGATCTCGTCGTGCGCCTCGGAGCCGCGCCGGCGCGCGAGCGCGAAGCCGTCGCCGACCTCGACCCCTTTCACCGCCTGGATTCCCATCAGGGCGGCCGCGAATCGCGCGTCGAGGCGGTCCTCGCGGGTGGCGTACGACCCGAGCCCGGGTGGGACTCCCGTCGCCCGCACCTCGACGACGCCGCCGAGCGTGTCGCGCTCGCGCCGCGCCTCGTCGACCGCGGCACGCATCGCCTCGTCGCCCGTCGTCCCTCCCACCTCGACGGCTGCGCCGCGAACCTCGATCCCGAGGTTGCGCAGCAGCGCCTTCGCCACCGCACCGGCGGCGACGAAGACGGCCGTGTGGCGCGCGCTCGCGCGCTCGAGTGCGTTGCGGACGTCCTCGTGGGCGTACTTCAGGAGCCCCGGCAGGTCGGCGTGACCGGGCCGCGGGAGCGTGACCGGCTTCGTGCCCTTGCCCACCGGCTCACCCTCGGGCGGCCACGGGCTCATCCCCCACGTCCAGTTCTTGTGGTCGCGGTTCCGGACGACGAGCGCGAGCGGCGTGCCGAGCGTCCGCCCGTGGCGGAGCCCCGCGAGCACCTCCACCTCGTCCTGCTCGAGCTGCTGCCGCGGGCTGCGGCCGTAGCCCTGCTGGCGACGGTGCAGATCGGCGTCGATCGCCGCGCGGTCGAGCTCGAGCCCCGCCGGCAGCCCCGTCACGATCGCGACGAGCGCGGGGCCGTGCGACTCGCCTGCCGTCGTGAGCGAGAGCGTCATGCGGCCGATGCTACTGCCGCCCGCATGACCTCCACGGGCGCCGGAACCCCTGTCCAGAGCTCGAAGGACGCGGCCCCCTGCGCGACGAGCACGTCGAGGCCGTCGAAGACCTCGGCGCCGGCGGCGCGCGCGGCGGCCGCCGTCGCGCCCTCGGGGTAGGGGAGGTCGACGACCGTCTGCCCCGCCCGCGGCTCGAAGACGGGCGCGTCACGAACGGGCGTCGCGTTGACGACGAGGTCGGCGTCCTCCGTGCGCGGCGGCCACGCGCCACGGCGCGAGAAGACGCGCGCGTGCGGCAACGCCCGGAGGAACGCCTGCGCCGAGCCGCCCTCGCCGATCACGACGGGTCGCTCGAAGCTCCTCCCGGCGACGACGGCGGCGTCCGTCGACGTCGCCCGCACGCCGTCGTCGCCGAAGACGAGGGTGTTCACCGACGGCTCCTGCGCACCGACGAGACGCGCGACGGCGAGCTTGTGCGGCGCCGTCACGTTGGCGCCCACGAAGCCGGCTGCGCGGAGCCCGCGGAGCGCGTCCTCGAGCCGCTCCGGCGGCACGTCGAGCGCCACGTAGACGAGGTCGAGCGCGCGCGCGGCGAACGCCGCGTTCTGCATCCGCGGGGAGAGCGAGTGCGCGACGGGGTGGCCGAGCAACGCGACGACGCGCGTCGTGCCTGCGATCATGGCCGCCTCACCGGCTCAGCCGCAGCCGTAGCCGTACTCGCACGCCTTCGCGTAGAACTCGGACTCGCTCGCGGTGAAGAAGTGATGGATCTTGTCCGGCTTGCGGACGAAGAAGAGGTAGTCGACCTTCGCCGGGTGCGCGGCGGCCTGCATGGAGGCGAGCCCGGGGTTCGCGATCGGCGTCGGCGGGAGCCCCAGCCGATTCCGCGTGTTGTACGGGTTGTCCGACTGGAGGTGCGACTGGCGGAGCGACTCCGTCCCGGGGACGTCGAGCCCGTAGCGGATCGTCGCGTCGATCCCGAGCGGCATCCCGATCTTGAGCCGGTTGTAGATCACGGCCGCCACGAGCGGACGCTCGTCCGGCGCGATCGTCTCACGCTCGACCATCGACGCGATGATGAGCACGTCGTACGGCGTCAGGTTCTTCCTCCGAGCCTCGCGCAGGTCGA
The DNA here is from genome assembly GCA_035553355.1 of Gaiellaceae bacterium. GTDB lineage: Bacteria > Actinomycetota > Thermoleophilia > Gaiellales > Gaiellaceae > Gaiellasilicea. The sequence continues at coordinate 14,121 of DATMJW010000196.1, forward strand.
CCTTCTTCCAGTTCTGCGCGAAGAACGCGAGCTGGTCCTGCACGAGCTGACGCGCCGTCGTCTTCGCCGTGAACTCGTAGGTCGCCGGGAAGAGGAACCCCTCGATGCCGCGGGCGTCCTCCCGGAACTCCGGCGGCACCTTCGCCTGCCGTGTCGCCGCGTCGTAGCCCTTCTGCGTGATCCGCGGCGTGATCTTCCGCTTCGAGATCGCGATCTTCCGGACCTCGCCGACGCGCGCGACCATCTGCTTCCGCGTGAAGCCCTCGGGGAAGATGATGCGGAGCGCGGGCGGCGGAGGAGCAGCGGTCGTCGTCGGCGGCGGCGCGGCGCCCTCGCCGCCGGTGCGACCGAGTGCGCTGACGCCGAGCCAGAGCGCGAGCCCGAAGAACGCGAGCAGGAGCCCGCCCGCACCGAGGCGCCGCGCCACCACCTGTCCGCGTGACGGGCGCCGCTTCGGCGGCGGCCCTGCCTTCGGCGGGATCACGCCCGGGCGGTCGACCACGCGAGGTAGCTCTCGAGAAGGTGGGCAGCAGCGCGCGCGTCCTCGTCGGCGCGCCCGCCGCCGCGCGCGGCCAGCGCCGTCGTGAAGCGCTCGTCGAAGCTCTCGACGGGGACTTCGACGACGCGCCGCAGCGCCTCGACGAAGCGCTCCGTCTCGTCCGCCTGCGCGCCGGCCTCCCCGCGCAGCGTGAGCGGGAGCCCGACGACGACGCGCTCCGCGCGCTCCTCGGCGACGATCTCCGCGACCCGCCGCAGCCCCGCGTCGGTCATCGCGCGCTCGACGACGGTCAGCGGACGCGCGAGCGTGCCCGTCGCGTCCGAGACGGCGACGCCCGTGCGCGCGGACCCGTAGTCGAGCGCGACGACCTTCACGCGGCGCCGCTCCGCCCGGCGGCCTCGACCTCGACCGCGAGCGCCGAGACGGCCGCCACGAGCTCGTCGGCGCTGATCCCCTTCTCGACGTACGCGGCCGCGCCGAGCTCGCGCGCGCGGGGCTCCATCGCCGCCTTGTCGAGCCCGGAGTAGACGATCACGCGCGTCTCGGGCGACACCTCGCGGATCCGCGGGAGCGCCTCGAGCCCGTCGCAGCGCGGCATCGAGAGGTCGAGGAGCATGATGTCCGGCCTCAGGGACTCGGCGAGCTCGACCGCCTGGAGCCCGTCTCCGGCCTCGCCGACGACGTCGATCCGCTCGTCGAGCTCGAGCACGAGCCGCACCATCGTCCGAAGGCTGACGAAGTCGTCGCAGATGACGACGCGAGCGGGATCGCTCACGCCGTCGCGTCCCCGAGTCGCCGGAGCGCGCCGGGCTCGAGGACCGCGGCCGCGTCGAGCATGCCTGCACTGAACCGCCGCGCCGCGGCGAGCGCCGCGACCACCGACGGCACGGCGTCCTCGCGGCGGTCGAGCTCGAGCGCGAGCTTCGCCGTCGTGAGCGCCTGCACGACCTCGTCGTTCACCTCGAGCGCGCGACGGACGTTCTCGTGCGTTGCGGCCGCGATCTCGGCGAGCGCGAGCCGCAGCTCGATCTCGGTGACGACCGCCGTCGCGAGGTCGCGCAGCGCCTCGAGCTCCTCCGCCGTCCACTCCCGCGGCTGCGAGTCGATCGCGCAGAGGCTGCCGAGCACCTCGCCGGTCGAGAGCCGCAGCGGCATCCCGGCGTACGCGACGACGCCGAGATCGGGGACGGCGAGGTTGTCGCGTAGGAGCTCGTGCTCGCGGGCGTCCTCGACGACGAGCGGCGCGTCGCGCTCGACGACGTACTGGCAGAACGAGTGCGAGAGCGGCGTCTCCCGCTCGGTCGACCACGGCTCCGAGAGGCCGACGCTGCTCTTGAAGAACTGACGGTCCGCGTCGACGAGCGAGACGAGTGAGACGGGCGTGCGGAGGATCTTCGTCGCGAGCCGCGTGAGCCGGTCGAACGCCTCTTCGGGCGGCGAGTCGAGCAGGTCCGTCGTGTAGAGGAGCTTGAGCCGCCGTGGATCGAGTCTCCGCTCCGACATTCGCGGCAGCCTATCGCCGCAGGGCGTCGAGGAGAGCTGCCTCGGCCGCGGCGAGAGCGTCCTCGAGGCGCTCCGCCGCCTTGCCGCCGGCGCGAGCCATCGTCGGGCGGCCGCCGCCCCCGCCGCCGATCATCGCTGCCGGCTCGCGGATCAGCGCGCCGGCATTGAGGCCACGCTCCTCGAGGGAGCGGTCGAAGTTGAGGACGAGCTGCGCGGTCCCGTTCGTGCGGGCGCCGACGATCACCGCAGCGGGCGCGTGCTGCTGCTTGAGCCGGTCCGAGACGTCGAGCGGGTCGCCGGCGTCCATCCGGACGACCAGCACGTTCACGCCGGCCTCCTCCGTCTGCCGCGCGATCTCGAATGCCGCCTCTGCCGCCTTCGCCGGCTTCTTCGCCTCCTTGCGCACCCGCTCCAGCTCGGCCCGCAGCTCCTCCGCCTCGTGCGCGCGCGCGCGCAGCAGGGCGTAGGCCTCGCCCGCGGTCACGGCCTCGATGCGTCGCGCGCCGGAGCCGACGGAGCCTTCCGCCACGATCGCGAACGGGCCGATCTCGGCGGTGGCGCGGACGTGCGTCCCGCCGCAGAGCTCGCGGGAGAACCCGTCGATCTCGACCACACGGACGACGTCGCCGTACTTC
>DATMJW010000197.1:0-2297 GCA_035553355.1 Gaiellaceae bacterium
ACGACCGGCTCGGGCGCCGCCCAGACGGCGAACACCATCGGCAGCCCCGTCCGCTCGAGCCAGAGCTTGCCGAGGTCGTAGTGCGGCGTCGGGTCCTCGAACGCGCTCCGCAGCGCGGCGTCGCCGATCAGGAGCTTCGCGTCGGCGTCGTGGTCGAGCGACACGTGCTCGGCGTGCGGCAGCAGCACCTTCGTCAGGACGACGGACGTGGCGCTCTCGGCGGTCACGGCCACGGAGCGGATCTGCGAGAAGGGGATGCTCGACACGAGCTGGATCGATTCGACGGCGCCCTCGGAGGAGACGCACATCCGCGGCAGCAGGCGGAGCGCGGACGCGTGCCGGGCGTACTCGATCGACGAGATCGGCGCGACGTCGAGCTGGCCGTCGAGGAGCATCCGGTTCAGCTCGGTGGGCACCCCGGTGACCTCCTCCACCTCGACGTTCAGGCGGTGGAAGACCGGTGCCATGTTGACGTAGCTGATGCGGCCGAGCCTGATCAGGTCAGCGCCTCCTGTCGACGACGGCGTGGGTGAGCGCCTCGAGCTCTTCCCGGTGGGGATGCGAGCCGAGGGCGTCGCGGGCACGCGCAGCGTAGTCGAGGGCGACCTCGCGGGCGTGGTCGAGCGCGCCGGTCGCGGCGACGCGGACGAGCGCGCCGGTCGTCGGGCCGCCCGCGAGCGCCTCGCGCACGACGTCGTCCTCCCGCGCCGCGAGAAGGAGCGGCAGCGTCGGCGTTCCCTCGCGAAGGTCGGTACCCGCGACCTTTCCCGTCTCGATCGTCTCGCCCGCACAGTCGAGGACGTCGTCGGCGATCTGGAACGCGACGCCCAGGTTCGAGCCGAACCCGACGAGCGAACGGCGGGAGCCGAGGAGGCATGCCGCCTCGAAGAGCATCCCCGTCTTCAGCGCGCACCGCTCCAGGTAAGCGTCGACGCTCGTCTCCGGGTCGTGGCGCTGGCGCCGCTGCATCGCCTCCCCCCGCGACAGCGCGAGCGATGCGTCTGCGAGGACGGCGACATCGGTCACGTCGCCCTCCGCGGCGAGCTCGCCGAACGCCCGTGCGAAGAGGTAGTCGCCCGCGGAGCGCGCAGCGGCGGCTCCGTGCGCCGCCCAGGCCGCCGCCCGGCCGCGTCGCACGGCTGCTCCGTCGATGAGGTCGTCGTGGACGAGCGTCGCCATGTGCACGAGCTCGACGGCGACACCGGCCGCGACGGGCGGCGCCACGTCTGCGGGCGCCGCGAGGAAGGCGAGCAACGGGCGGAGGCGCTTGCCGCCCGCGGCGAGCGCCTCGGCGCCGACCGCAGCCGCGCGCCCGGGCCGGGCGGCCACCGCTTCGGCGAGCCGCTCCTCGACACGGTCGAGGTATTCCTCGAGCCCCGGCACCTCGCGCACGTGCGCCAGCGCCGTCATCCCACCGCCGTCCCGACGTGCAGGGCGACGATCCCACCTGCGAGGAGCCGATAGCGGACGCCCTCGAACCCGACGCCCTCGACGACCGCCGTGAGCTCGCGCGGGCCGGGGAAGCGGCGGACGCTGGCGGGCAGGTACGTGTACGCCCGCCCGCCCGGCAGCAGCCGCCCCGCGACCGGGATGAGCACGTCGAACCAGAGCCGGAAGAAGGGCGAGAGCACTCCCTGCGGCCTTGTGATCTCGAGCACGGCGAGGCGACCCCCGGGCCGGAGCACGCGCCGCAGCTCCCGCAGCCCGCCCTCGAGGTCGGCGACGTTCCGGATGCCGAACCCGACGCTGACGGCATCGAAGCTCTCGTCGGCGAACGGCAGCGCGAGCACGTCACCGCGCACCCACTCCACCGCCGCGGACTTCCGACGCGCGCGCTCGAGCATCCGTTCGGAGAAGTCGAGCCCGACGACCTCCCCCGCCCCCGCGTCGACCGCGGCGAGCGCGAGGTCGCCGGTTCCGCAGCAGGCGTCGAGCACGCGATCGCCCGGACGCACGGACGCCGCGACGGCGAGCCGCCGCCAGCGCTGGTCGAGCCCCGCCGTCATCGCACGGTTCATCGCGTCGTAGACCGGCGCGATCCGGTCGAACATCGAGCGGACGCCGTCGGGGGCGAGCGTCCCCGTCTCGTGCGTCACGGCTGCCCCCACCGCGAGATCAGGCTGTTGTCGAGCCCGATCTGGTCGAGGATCCGCGCGACGACGAAGTCGACGAGGTCGTCGATCGTGCGGGCGCCGTGGTAGAAGCCGGGCGCGGCGAAGAGGATGGTCGCGCCGGCGCGCTGCAACGTCGTCAGCCCGTTCAGGTGGATCGCCGACAGCGGCGTCTCGCGCGGGACG